>JALYHU010000170.1 GCA_030776345.1 Pseudomonadota bacterium
ACCAGGAAAATCGTCAGCTCGCGCTCCTCGGTAAATTTCTTGACGAAAGTCTTGCCGGCGCGCGCGGTGACGTTCCAGTCGATGGTGCGCACTTCGTCGCCGGGCGTGTATTCACGGACTTCGTCGAAGTCCATCCCGCGCCCTTTGAACACGGAGTGGTAGGCGCCGGCGAGACTGTCGTTGACCATGCGGCGCGTGCGGATTTCCAGCTGCCGCATGCCGCTCATGATGGCCTTGCTGGACTTGGTGGTGTCGGCCGGCATGGGGCTACGGGACGGGAAGCTTGTTGAGGATTTTATCGATGACGTTTTCGGAGGTGATGTTCTCGGCTTCCGCCTCGTAGGTCACCGACACGCGATGACGGAGCACATCGTGGGCAACGTTCTTGACGTCCTGCGGTACGACGAAATGGCGGCCGTTCAGGAAGGCCATGGCGCGAGCGGCCAAGGTCAGGGCGATGGTGGCGCGCGGCGAGGCGCCGGTCTGGATGTAGCCATTGAGGTCGAACGACGCTGCGGCCGGCGGACGCGTCGCGATCACCAGATCGACGATGTAGTCGCGGATCTTGTCATCGACATACAGGGTATTGACGACATGACGCGCTGCCACGATCTGCTCTGCGGAGACTACGGGACGCGGCACCGGCAGGGGTTCGGTGGTAGCCATGGCATCCAAAATGGCGCGCTCTTCGGCGCGGTTCGGATAATTGACGATGACCTTCATCATGAAGCGATCGATCTGCGCTTCGGGAAGGGGATAGGTGCCTTCCTGTTCCAGGGGGTTCTGGGTTGCCAGCACCAGGAAGGGATTGGGCAACGGATAGGTCTCATCGCCGATGGTGACCTGGCGTTCCTGCATGGCCTCGAGCAGAGCGCTTTGCACCTTGGCGGGTGCGCGATTGATCTCGTCGGCGAGAATGAGATTGCTGAAGATGGGACCATGTTTGGTGCGGAATGCGCCGTCCTGCGGGTTGTAGATCATGGTGCCGACGATGTCGGCCGGCAGCATGTCGGGGGTGAATTGCAGGCGTTTGAAACGCACGTCCACGCAGCTCGCCAAGGTTTTCAGCGCCAACGTCTTGGCCAGGCCGGGCACGCCTTCCAGGAGAACGTGACCGTTCGTCAGCAGGGCGATCAGCAATCGGTCGAGCAGCGCTTTCTGACCCACGATGACGCGGCCGATCTCATACTGCAGCGGCCGTACCCAGGATGAGTTTTCCAACACCGTATCGCGTGCGGCACGCAACCCGGGGTGCAACTCGACCGGCACCGGCCGCGGCTCTTGAACGCCCGCGAGCGCGGCGACCCCCGCGTGCTGAGCGACGCCGGTGGCGGCCTGAGCGGGCGCCGGCTGATACTTCGAGTCGAGCTGCGGCTCGCCGACGCTGGGGGCGCCGAACGGTGACGCTGTTCTTTGATTCATTGAACCTATCCTTTTTGACGATATTCCGCACCGGGACGCGACCGCCCACCAGGAAAGCCCGTGCGTAACGGTGACGCCGTCGATATTAACAACGGTCGCCTACAACTAAAGTGATTGTTGGCGCGTCTGGAACGGGCCGGTGACGCATGGGACCCGATCCGAGGCTTTCAGTTCCCGTGGCTGGCCGCCAACCTCGCGGGGCCCGCCACAACAGGAGATCTTACGTGATTCACGCACGCCGAATTTCAATGGGTCTACTGCTAGGGGTGTCCTTGACCGCAGCGCCTACCGTGCTGCCGGCAGGCGAACTGTACCCCGTTGAGCCGGCTACCTTTTTTCCGGCGGGCATGCTGGGCCTCCAGATCGGCAATTCGTGGGAGGCGAGCAAGAAGAACCCATCGCTCAACCAATTGACCTGCGAAGCGAGCGGCGGCAAGTCCGACGTGTTCGATGAAGTGTGCTTTTTCAAGACTTCGAGCCGAATTTCGGGCGCGCAGATCCGCGACGGCTTCATCGTCCGAAAGGGCGATCGGATGGTATTGATCGGCACGGGCATCAGCATCCATAACGCAGACGACCCGGTGGCCGAGAAGGTGATGCGGGACTTCGAATCGCAGATCCATGCGAAATTTCAGCAAACGGGCGCCGACGTGCTGTTCGTGAATCTGCCGGATAAACGCATGTCCGCCGCGGAACTCTCGGGGTTTTCGCAGACGGCTCCCGTTCTGCTCGTCGAACTCGAGCCCAAGGGAAATGAGCTGGCGGTGTTTTACGGCTATCTCGCGCCCGTCAATGCGTTCAGCGCGATGACCGCCGACTAGCCGGGAGGCCCGGCTAGCGGCTCGCGACACGCCGGCCCCCGCAACACGCGGGCCCCCGCCACATGCCGGCCCCCGCGACGGGCCTCAGCCTGCGTCGAGCGTGACGTCGGCGTGGATGTCGCTCTCCGCCGAGAACACCTGCGCGGTGAGGGCGTCGGTGAGCCGGTCGAACTCGGGTCCCAAGATGCGGTCCTCCACCAAGGGCGGCACGTGGCTGCGGACCAGGGCCAAAAACTCGCGCAGCGCGGGCGGTGCCGGGCGATCGGTGACATACAGCGCCTGCGAGGCAACCACGGCGAGCATGGCGAGGCAGGCATCGAGACATCGCCCCGTGCGCTGCTCCTTGCTCCATGCGAGAAACGTGGGGGTGGCGACATCATCTTGATTCGAGGCGGAGTCGCTGCCCGGAATGAAGGTGCGCTGGGCGGTAGATTTGGCCATTTCGATGTAGCCGGCCGTCGCCATGGGCACGTAGCCGATGTTGCCCCGCCCGTCGCTTTCTCCAGGTTGCCGGCCGATCAGGAGCAGGTCGGGCATCTGCGAGACGCGGCCGTTCAGGAGTTTGGCGCTGTGCCGATCGCAGAGCAGGCAAATATCCGCCCAGATGCCGGCCAAATCGTCGAGCGCGGGTGCGGCCATGGCGTTGTGATAGCCGCCGGTGCTGATGGCCCGGCCGTACGGGTACTTCAGATCGGGCGGCAAATACACCGGGTTATCGCTGATGGAGGACAGCGACACGGTTGCGGCATGGCTGGCCGCGGCAGCGGCGCGATGGGCGTGACCGAGAATGCGAGGGATGATGCGATAGCTCACCGGCGCCTGGTAATTGCGGCGGCCGTCCGCGGCTCCGGAACCGTGCAGATAGGCGCGCAGCGCTTGCAACGCGGCCGCTTCATCCTTGTCGCCCCACAGCGAGTCGAGGGCCGCGTCATAGTGCTCGAGGGGCGCCTTGAAGGCCTCGATGGATAGCGCGAAGGTTTTGAACGCCAGGCGCAGCCGCCGCTGCGCCGCGATGGACGAGTCGGCGATCAGCGCGGCCGCGCAGGGCGAGCCGTTGATGAGCGAACCGCGCTCTTTCACTTCGAGCTCGAATGCGGTCGATAATTGGGCAAACAGCGGGTAGAGCGCGAGGATTTCGCCGGCGCCGCCCTGCCCGGCGGCCGCAACCGGGGGCATGGGCGCGCCGTCCAGCATGTCCGCCACGGCTTGCGCGATGCGGGTGCTGGTTGCAGCGTGACCTTCGAGGAAGTTCGTCAAGCGCGCCAGAACGATGCCGCGGACCACCCGGTCGGGCAAATAGTCGCCGAACGCGATCGCGGCAGGAAACGGTTTGATGCGGGCGTGGCGATTTCGCTGTTCCAAGGTGAGACGCTGGCTGGCTTGCTCGCCCATGGAAGTGGTGACGCCGTACACCACTACCGACGGATCGCGCTCGATCATCTCGAGAAAGGCGGCGCGGCTCGTGGCGATGCGGTGCATGGCAGTGTCGGAGATGCGCACCGGCTCGCGCTGCCAGGCGACTCGGAAAAAGGCGTCGAGGTTGACGTCCCACCGATTATTGAGAACGACGGTCAAGGAGGATTCACCAAGGAGTGGGTATGCAAGCAGCGCTCCGGCACGGTATTGACCTTATTCTATTTCCAAACCGTGGACATAGGGCGCAGTCGACAGAAACTAGACGTTTGGTTTCGGCGGCGGACGTCGGCCCGGGGGCGAGGGGGCGTTTCGGAGCGAAGGCGCCAGTTACTCCACTTGACCGCCGGTTTGGCGGACCGCATTAATATAGCTGTTCGGCGCCTGGCGAATGTCCGAACCGCCCGAGTTCCGGATGCGTAGTTGGCCGTGTGGTCTCGAACACGTGCGAGATCTGAGCGACCCCGCCGTGGTGCAGGTGGCCGGGTATCCCCCCTGAACCTCCCGCCCGCGGGGTGCCGAGCCGCGGATAAAGGGCGCGTCCCGACCCCCGGTGGGTTAGAATCCCTCGGCCGAAAGTGGCCCTCCGGGGTCTTACGTTGCGCCCGATGTAGGGCAACACGTGCGCGCCAGCCGCGCTGCGGCAATATCCATGGTTTCCCGTTTCGGCGCACGCGCGCCTGTAAAACCGCAATTTAAGGTGATTGATAACGATGCTTGCCACTTCCAATGTTGCCATCCAGTTCGGTGCGAAGCCGCTGTTCGAGCAGGTCACGGTCAAGTTCTCCGACGGCAACCGCTATGGACTCATCGGCGCCAACGGTTGCGGCAAGTCCACGTTGATGAAGGTTCTGGGCGGCGACCTGGAGCCGAGCGCGGGTGATGTCATGCTGCAGGCCGGGATGCGACTCGGCAAACTGAATCAGAATCAATTCGGCTACGAGGACGAGCGTGTTCTCGACGTGGTGATGCAGGGGCATCGGGAATTGTGGAACGCGATGACGGAGCGCGACCGGATCTATGCCGACCCGAACGCCACCGACGATGATTACATGCGGGCTGCCGAGCTCGAGGGCGTGTTCGCCGAATATGGCGGCTACGACGCCGAGGCGCGGGCGGGCGCCATTTTGACCGACGCCGGGATCCACGAATCGCGGCACACCGGACCGATGCGCGAGGTCCCACCGGGCCTGAAGCTGCGCGTGCTGCTGGCGCAGGCGTTGTTCTCGCGGCCGGACGTGCTGCTGCTCGATGAGCCGACCAACAACCTCGACATCCACTCGATCGGATGGCTCGAAAATGCGCTGAACAACTACGACGCCACCATGGTCATCATCAGCCACGATCGGCATTTCTTGAACCAGGTGTGCACGCACGTGGCCGATCTGGATTTTCAGCAGCTGAAGATCTATCCGGGCAATTACGATGACTTCATGCTGGCGTCGGTGCAGGCCCGCGAGCGGGTCGAGGCGGCGAACGCGAAGGCGAAGGACCGGATTTCCGACCTGCAGGAGTTCGTGCGGCGCTTTTCGGCCAACGCATCCAAGGCGCGGCAGGCGACCTCGCGCAAGAAGCAGCTGGAGAAGATCAAGATCGAAGAGATCAGGCCGTCGTCGCGGCAGAATCCGTACATCCGCTTCGAGCAGGGCAAGAAGCTGTATCGCTCGGCCTTCTCGGTGGACAAGATCAGCTTTACCTACCCCGGAACGTCGGAACCGGTCTTGAAGGACATCACCATCAATGTCGAGGCCGGCGAGCGCATCGCCATCATCGGTCCGAACGGCGCGGGGAAGACCACGTTGATGCGCTGCCTGGCGGGTGAGCTGCGGCCGAACTCGGGGAAGATCGTGTGGGTGGAGAACGCGCAGCCCGGCTACATGCCGCAGGATCCGCAGGCGGAGTTCGCGGACAAGACCGACCTCTTTTCCTGGATGTCGCAATACACGGGCAAGGCCGACGATGATCAGATCGTGCGCGCGACCCTCGGAAGGCTATTGTTCTCGGGCGAGGAAACCAAGAAGTCGGTACACGTGCTGTCGGGCGGCGAGAAAGGCCGCATGATCTACGGCAAGCTCATGCTCACCAAACCCAACGTGCTGTTGATGGACGAACCCACCAACCACATGGACATGGAGACCATCGAGTCGCTGCAGATCGGGCTCGAGCACTATCCCGGCACGCTCATCTTCGTCTCCCACGATCGGGAATTCGTCGGCGGTCTGGCTACCCGCGTCATCGAGTTGAAACCGGGCGGCAGTATCAGCGATTTCCGGGGTACCTACGATGAGTATCTCAAGGCGCAGGGACTGGAGGTGTGAGGGCGGCTTGCGC
>JALYHU010000171.1 GCA_030776345.1 Pseudomonadota bacterium
ACTAGCGGATGATGACAATGGCAGGGCCGACGACGCCGACCCTGCCACTCAGGAGCGTATCAGGCGCTAGGGTGTCATCTTAGTAATTCGCGTCGACCAGTTTCCGTAGAAGCCGCGGGTGTTGCCACATCGCGGGCTCACCAGCCAGTCGGAGTAGCTGCATGCGTGAGCGATGTACTCACTGGCGATCCAAATGGACTCGCCGTCGACCGCCGCGGCGCCGTAGTCTCCCCAACGGGTGCGCGGGGGATCGCCCACATCGAATTTGTAGCTCGTAAACCCGTCGTCGGTGGCGGCTCCCACCCCGCCGTTGACCACATGCCAGTCGTCCGCACCCTCGCGGCTGATGGGCGCAAAAGCCGCGCTTGGATAGAGGTTTTTGCCGCTCGCTGTAAACGCCATCACACCCTCCCCCGCGGCCGTCACACCGATCGCCGGATAAGTCAGATCACGGCCCTCAGCACCCAGATAACCCTGCCGCCGGACGGTGGCCGCACGCGGATCGACGATGTACCAGGCGATACCGGCACGCGACGGTCCGTCGTCCGGATTGAGGGCGGTGTCGAGCGCTCCCCACAGTCTGCCCGCTGCGTAAGTGACTTGCTGCATGCGGCTGTCGTTGCCGTCCGGCCTCGAGACCACTTCGCTGAACGGGTCCGCGATGCCAAAGAAATTCGTGTTGCAGGGTGCGTTGTTGTGACAATACCCAAGCGGCGTCGCGGTGGTCGGCGCCGATCCCGAGCCCGGCTGGTGCATGGTCGGCGGAATTGCGTACCGATTTACGGCGACCAGCCTGTTGCTGAGATTCAACGACGGCGAGGCGCTGTTGAGGGATGCGGTATTGTCCAGCGTCCAGACGACGAGGTGCGTCGAAGTGTGGGGGCCGCCGGAGCCGGTCAGTGGCTTGTTTGCTTCGTCGGTGGCGTTTGAACTCAAAAAATATTCCGTGCCGCCGTTGCTGGAATCAAATGAGTGCTTTCCCGGCGATTGCGCCGGCCAGAGAGTGAACCCCGGCTGAGTCGCGCCCGCCTCGCTGGGTGCATTGACGGCACCCCACGTATCGAAATGCACCATCGTCAGGCTGGCGGCGCCGGCCGCGAGTTGTGCTTTCGAGAATGCATAGATTTGCGCCCCGTTGAACCCGGTGCCCGCGCTCAGCGTGTACGAATTGGTCGTGACATAGAATCCATGGGCATCCGCGCCGATATGCGGATAGTCACCGATGCACGGGCAGGCGTTGGCCGGCAAGGGATTATGCGAACCATCCTGCGTCACATCGACGTGATAGATATTCCACACGCCCGTGGGATTTGAATCCTGGCTGACCGCGATATCGAGGTGATTCGTGCCGGTGAGGGCTCCCGTTGCCGGTACCACATCCAAAGTCAGCACGACGAGGAAGAATCGTCGCGTCGCTGAATCATACAGACAGCTCGGGTCCGCGATAAAAGGTCCGGAGTCGCCAGTGGTTCGATTGAATTGGGCCGGGTAGCCGAAGAACGAATTCAGATCGACGGTGCCGCCGACATTGTTCGGCGACAACAAGGACTGGCCCGTAACTCCGTAGACATTGAAGACATCATTCACGGCCTCGACCACGTAGCCGTCGCCGACGCAGAGAGCCTGATCCGGCGGTTCCACCGAAAACTGATTGCCGCCATTCGCATAGCGTTGCTGGAAGAAGTTCAGCCCTTCGAATCCGGTCCCGAATCCGCGATCCGCGCCCAGCTCGCCATGGCTTCGCTCTGAGACACCGCTACCCGAGGAATCGGACATCGTTTCGCGGTTGCTGCGCTTCGAGTGTCGGTGCTGCGGTGTGACATGAAACATTTCAACGATCTGTGGCACGATCACGTGGCGCAATAGCAATTCGTGGCCACATCGAGCGGGAAGGAATCTGCGGTCGTGTAACGGGTGAGTGCGACAGTTCGACTCGACTTGAGACCCGGTGAATGGGTCCTGTGGAAGACGCGTCCCTTTCGTTTTGCCTCCCTGCAAGGAAGCACGGGGAGTATTCGCGACTCGGTCAACGCAGAGTTGCATGAGGTGGCAGTGGCGGATTCGCGCGGCATGCCATCGCTTCCACTCGAAGACCTTGACCAGCGAGTCGATCGGCTACGAACCATCTCCGACCAGAGTTGATCCCTGGCGCAGCAACGTGAGTCGATCATTCAAGCTCGAGGCCGGCCATCGAGTGGAGTTTATCGAAACGGATGCGCGCTTTCTCGTCAAACCGGCTACCCGGGATATTCGATCTCTCAAGGGGATTTTACCCAAGCCGCGGCGGGCCGTGAGCATTGAAGATATGAATCGCAGTATTTCCCGAATGGGCCGCATTCGGTGATCGGTCTCGATACCCTAGGGGCCCGGGCGTGCGTTCTCAGGATGTCTCCTGTGTGGGCCGCTGCGACGCGCCACATCTCGGCGACAATCGGCGCATCGTGGGTCGCAAGAGGATGCACGGTGGCCATCAGCCCTTCGTCCATTGAGCAGTGGCATTCCTCGCAAAGTCACGATAGGAGCGCGGTGCGCGACCCAGCAACGTGGTCAGCCGCGCAAGGCCATCTGTCGTCGCAGAAGCCCCGTCCGTCTGGTAGCGGCTGAACGTCACCGTTGGTTCAGGCCCTTGAGATTCATCGCGGCTCCAGCGAGAACGCGGTGGTGGGCGAGCGCGACGCCCCGCGAGAAGTATGAAGCTTCGTAGATCAGGGGCGAGTGCTACCGCCTCCTATCTCACCTCGAGCCAAAAAGAACCGCACCATCTCTGCTGATGCATCGGGTCCTCTCTTATCAACGTAGGAGCCGTGGGGGCAGCCGCCAGACCAGGCGTGTCCCGCGCCGTGCAAAACCCACTGTTCGACGCACGGGCGCATCATCGAGTCTCGGAAGGAGGTGACCGTGCACTCAAGCCCGTTGATGGACACTCGCTCCTGGACGGATTTCTCTAAACAACCGGCCTGTGCTCGTCCCAGCGTGATCGCCTGGGCAACGATCTCAGATCCGTTGTCGGCGTGGACCGTCGTGTCGTGGTCACCATGAAAGACGATCGTAGGCGGCGAGCGCGTCGGTGCAACATGTGGCGTCGAGCCTCGCCTCCCCAACCCCCCTCTGCGGAAAATCGCTCCCGAACCGCCGCGCATGGCCGCGAATGCTGATGGCACGTCATCGGCTGCGCCATAGGGCAAGCCGGAATGTGCACCGACGCCCGCGAAGAGCTCTGGATAGGTCACCCCGAGAATGACAGCCATCGCCGCGCCAGCTGATAGGCCCGCCACAAAAATGCGCTGCTCATCAACAAGATAACTTGATGCAACCTCGCGCGTAATGCCGGCGATTAAGGATGGCTCACCCCGATCGCGCGCTTGGTCACTGACATGGAACCAATTCCAGCAGTTTGAACCATTGGCGTTTGCCGATTGCGCCGGGTAGGCTACTAAGAAGGCGTGCTTATCTGCCAGTTCATTCATGCGAGTGCCGATTGCGAAGTCCTCCGGGTTCTGAGTGCAGCCATGCAACATGATGATTAGGGGCATGCGCCTTTCCGAGTAGGTCTTGGGAATGTAGAGCTTGTAGTCTCGCGCTCCGGCCGCGTTCGAATATGAGCGGTTGATGAACTGACCCGGTAGGACCAGTGCGTCGGCGCAAGGTGAAGGCGAGGCCACTACTTCTCCTGCAGGGAGCGACCCAAGGAGTTGCACTTTTGCGCCGCCGGTCGCGTTGGGATTCTTGAGCGCAGCAGCATCGTGTTTCCACATTCCCGCCCTTGAAAGTCCGCGCCGGATATTGTTGTTCATATCGAGCATGGAACTGGTAGTCGTATCCAGCCCGGCAGAGGCCAGTGCTCGCCGAATCGTGTCGGCGATTCTTTCACCATCGACCGCCCCTAAGGCAGCTTTGAGTTTCACTTCGTCGTTCTCCGCGTTGATCGCGCTAAAAATCAGGCAATTCGATCGGCCAGCGCCTTGCGGACTGCTTCGCTGCATTGAAAGGCACCCAAAACGGAGACGGATTCGATCGTGGCGCGAGCAAGTGCAGGACTCACGTCGGCGGCAATGCGAACCAAACCCAATGCTCGAATATGCAATGTCTGAGCACTCGCTTGAATCCGCTTCAGGTCGGCGACTCCATAGTGCTGCAGGCCCATCGCCAACGTGCGACGCGCGACGGTTTGTTTGACCGTGTCTGCGTGGCTCGCGAGTTGATTGCGGATTGCGGTTCGGATCAGGTCAGATCGATTCGAATAAAACCCCTCCTGAACCAACAGATCAATCTGCCCCAAGTCGACGATGCCAAGGTTGATCGTCATTTTCTCCGTGTCACCGCCACGATGCTTGAGTTCAACTACCGACATTCGAACCTCCCAGAAAGACCTATTATCATCCATGTACCATCCAGTTACCATCCACCCGGATTCTATCACATATTTTTCCAAGTGCGTCAAATTTACGATTTGAGACGCGCTTTCCTCGGCGTGCGCTTGGAGTCTCGCGGCAAGCTGCATGGGAGAGATTTTCGGATGCAAGACCTGAAAGCTATTGCGTCAAGACAGCTCTCATTCCCGGAGAAATCGGTCGCCGCTATTCCCAGACCGTCAACCTCGAGGGCGGAAATCTCACCTTCACGAGTCCACGAAACGCGCCCGGTGGCGTGACGTTTCAAGAGAAAGTCTGGACGCGTCTGGTGCGAGATGATTCAGACCACCCACCCCGTTAGGCCAAAGACTCGGGGCACAGACGACACAGACGGCACGGACGGCTAAGCGCGTCCGAGCTCGTCGTCTGCGCACGGATGGGCTGCGGGCGGATGGTGCGTATCTCCCGGCGCCCCTCCCCCACCGGCGCGCGCCAGCATGAGAACCGCACAGCTCGCGATCAGAGAAGGAATGGCGGCGGTCAAGAATAGCCGGCCGTTCCCCCAATTCATGGCGAGAAACAGGCCACCGACCAGCGGCCCTGCGATCGACCCTATTCTGCCGATGCCGAGCGACCAGCCAACACCGCTCGAACGAATGGAGGTGGGATAGTATTCGGCCGTGATTGCGCTTATGGCCGGCTGGCCGCCAATCACACAAAACCCGGCCGCGAAAATCGGCAACAGTACCCATGCGGGACTTGCCATCGTCTGACCCAGTGCAAAGATAGCTACCGCTGCGGCGCAGAAATTCACCGTCAGCAGCGTGATCAGTCTGAACCGCCGCGTGAGCAGCGCCAATACCAGCGCGCCCGTCAATCCGCCCACCTGCAAGAAAGTGCCGGTGGTCACGGCGGTCTTCATGGTCAGATGGGACGAACGCAGCAGGGTCGGCAGCCAGTTGGATAGAAAATATAGCTGCAGCAGATTGATGAAATTCAGGAGCCAGATCAGGATGGTCGGCCAAAGCCGGCCGTCCCTGAATAATTCGGCCACCGGAATGTGCGCCCTGGTCGACTTGACCGATAGAAAACTGGCATCGGAGGCACCGGCCGCCGCCTGAGCATAGATCTTGCCCAAGGCATTTTTTATCCGCGTTGAAGCCGCGCCCGTCAGTGCGAGAAGTTTGGCCGATTCGGGCAGCCAGACGAACATCGATACAGCGACGAGCAGCGGGATGGCGCCGCCCAGCACGAATAACGATCGCCAGCCGTAGGCAGGTATCATCCAGGCTGCGTTATAGCCGCCCACCGCTGCACCCACCGTAAAGCATGCGGCCATGATCATGACGGCGGCCGAGCGATGTCGGGCCGGAGTGAATTCCGACACCAACGCGAGAACATTCGGCACCGTTGCGCCGAGACCGAGGCCCGTCACCAAGCGCATGATCAGCAACTCACGCATGGTGTGGACCGCGTTGGTCGCCAATACGCAAAGCCCAAAGAAAGTCACGCTGAGAATGAGTACGGGGCGGCGCCCGTGTCGATCGGCCAATGGACTGATCGCCAGCGAGCCGATCACCATGCCCAGCAGTCCGATGGAGAACACGGGCCCCAGCGCCGACGGCGAGATCTTCCAATCCTCGACAATGGCCGGCGCGACAAAGCCGATGACTTGCGCATCGAAGCCATCCATTATCATGCACAGTGCGCCGAGCGCACACAGACGGATCAACGGCGCGCCGACACTCTGCCGGTCGATCAGCGCCTCCAGTCCCCCTTGAGCCGCTGAGGCGCGAGCAGGGTTCACGTCAGCACTTCGGGGACTGCTCCGGTCGATGCGATGGCGGCATTCACTCGCGGCAGCACCTCCTCGGCCATGAGCTGCATGGAGCGCTTGGCGATTTTGGGATCCACCCAATCCAGGCCAGCGTAGACGAGCTCGCCAAAGTCGCCGATCTCATCGCGCAGAGCCAGGATGCGATCTACGACCTGGTTCACCGTGCCGCAGATGACGCAGGCGTCGAGTACTCGCTCGAGCGTGACCAGTGCGTCGGCTTCATCGCGGTGCGTCTTGAAGACGAACAGCCGTTTGCTCCGCCGCAATTTGTGCAGCAGTTGACGGAAATAGAACGCGTAGGGACTGCGCGGATCGCCGCCGCCATAGGCGGCGGCCGTTTTGTCATCGTCCGCAACCAAGAGCGTGCGGGCCACGCGCCACTCCTGCCGATGCGCGGTCTCACCTACCTGGAGTTTGCCTTCGACGTAGTTGCTCCAATGGGATGGCAGCCATTTCGGCAGCAGGAAGTTCGCGGACAAAGGATGGAAATCGCGTCGACCCATGGCGAGGACCCCCTGCGATCCCGGCGACAGCACCGTGCCGACGATCTCCGGTCGCGGCTGTTGGTAGGGTCTCGACAGTTTCCCGACGCCGATGTCCGGCGCCTGAGTGGTGGCTGTGGAAACCTTGAAGCGGTTGTCCGGAAGGTCGATCTCGTACGGCGGGTCGCGCTTCCAGATCTCGAGGATCACATCGATGGCCTCGGCGAATATCTTGTTGCGGTCCATGTCGAGGATTCCCAGTGCCTCGGCGTCGCTGGCCAGAGCGCCTGGACTGATGCCGAGGATGAAGCGGCCTTCGGCGAGATGATCGAGCATCGCCGCCTGTGCGGCGACGACCACCGGGTGATGCTGCGACAGATTGGCCGTTCCGGTCGCCAATTTGATGGTCTTGGTATCCGACACGAGAGACGCCAGGAACAGCATGGAACTGGTGATGGTTTCACAGGCGTCGGAGAGATGCTCGCCGATGAACGCGTCGTGAAATCCCAGCTTGTCGGCCAGAATCACTGCTTCGCGATCTTCCTTGAGTGTCTGAGTCCAACTGCGTCCCAAAGGATGAACCGGCATGCTGAAATAACCCAATCGCATCGCTTCACCTCCGAACCGCGTCTCCCATCCGGAATTACAGCATCCACGAACACCGTAAGAAAGGCCCGATTCGACGAAAGACTGTTTCCAAAACTTCCGAAATCTAAGCGCTCTTTCCAGCTACATCGGAGCTGCTCGTCAAGGCGACCAGGAAATCGATGAACACGCGAACTTTTGCCGGAAGGTGACGCTGAGACGGATAGACGATGGAGATCGGCATGCCGGCAATGGCATAGTCATGCAGGATGGACCGGACGGTGCCGTTTTCCAGGTCCTTGCGCACGAGCCACCAGGTGCCTTGGGCAATTCCGATGCCGGCCGCCGCGGCTTCTCTGAGCGCATCGCCGCTATTCACCACACAATTCCCTTTGACGTGCACCGACAGCGGCGCATTGTCGAGATCGCGAAACGACCAGTCGGCGCCGAAACGGCCCGTGATGCAATTGTGATCGCGTAGCGCGCCCGGGGTTTGCGGCACCCCGTGGGCCTCCAGATACGCCGGGGCCGCGAAGGTCACCTGGGTCCCGCGCGTGAGTATGCGCGAGACGAGGCGGGAGTCTTTGATCTCGCCCGTCCGCACCGCCACGTCGTAGCCTTCGGCGATCAAGTCCACGGGACTATCGCTGAAATTCAACTCCACGGCGATGTCAGGATAGCGGCTGAAAAACCGTCGAAGTTCGGGCACGACCGTGATCCGACCGAACGAAAATGGCACCACCACTCGCAGCCGCCCCGAGTAGGAAAGGCTGCCCTCGCGCAGCGCCGCTTCGGCATCCTCCAGATCGTCGAGGATGCGCACGCAGCGCTCGTAGAATTGCTGGCCGTAGTCGGTGGTGTGCAGCCGCCGCGTGGTGCGATTGAACAACTGCGTGCCGAGTTCTTCCTCCAGGCGCGCCATGGTTTTGGTCACGGCCGAGACCGACATCCGCAAGTTGCGGGCCGCCGCGGTGAAGCCGCCGTGTTCCACCACCTTGGAAAACACGAGCAACGCCATGAATTTGTTCATCACGGATGCGAGTTCCTTGCGCAATGGCGCGGATGGGCCCTACCGGTATGTAGCCGGCGCGTTCATTGGCGCCAAGGAATCTCGGCATCGCCGGGCGGCGCTATATCGTGGGCATTGATGGTCATCGCGAGCAGCGTGTAGTAGCCGACCAGGGCGGTCAGGTCGACGACGCCACGCTCCCCCAAGAGGGCCAGGGCGGCGGCATGGTTTTTTTCGCCGACATGACCGGTCCGCAGCAGCTCCGCGCAATACCCGTACACCACGCGGTCCGCTTCCGTCCCCTCCCCCCATACCGGCTCTTCTGCTCGTCCGAGATGGTCCAGAGTGCCGGCCGATATGCCCTGAAGGGTCGCCAAGGAGACATGGGAATTCCATTCGTACGCGCACCGCCAATGGCGGGAAACCATCAGAATGGAAAATTCGCGAAGTCTTGCCGGCACGGTGCTGTGAAAGCGCACGTACACACCGAGTTGCTCCACTTTTCCGGCCAGCTGCGGGCTGTGCAGCAAGGCAAGAAATGAATTCGTTACCTTGCCGCGGGGACCCGCGGCGATTTGATCGTAGACCGCCTGCTGATCCGGGGTGAGGAGCGCGAGGTCCAGCGCCGTCAATCGTGTCATGGATCAGGCTCCGAGCGGTCGTTGAAGAACTTGGCCAGCGCGTCGGCAACGGCGCCGGGCTGCTCGATGCAGCTCAAATGCCCGGCGTTGCGGATTTCAACATACTGCGCCCCCGGCGTCGCCTGTTGCATCTCGCGGACCGTCGAGGGTGGCGCACCCTGGTCGTATTCACCAACCACATAGAGGGTCGGTGTCGCGATTCGGCCGAGATGGCGGAAATAATCGACTGTCAGAAGGGCAGCCGCGCAGCCACGGTACCCACCCGGGGAAGTTCGTCTAATCATTGCTTCCACTTGGGCGGCGCGGCCGGGTTGGCGCTCCCGAAAACCTGGGGCAAACCAGCGCGCCATGCTTGGCTCGACGATAGGTTCCATGCCCTCTTCGAGAACGGCGGCACGGCGATTGACCCAAGCCGTTCGATAGTCGGCCGGGACAGAGGCGCGCGCATCACAGCACGCGAGGCTCATCAGGCGGTCCGCATGATCGAGAGCAAGCCCCAACCCAACCATGCCGCCGAGCGAAATCCCGACGTAGTGGGCGCGAGGAATTCCCAGGACGTTCATGAGGTTGATTGCGTCGCTCGTGAGCATGTCGAAAGTATAATCGCCGCCGACAGACTCGGATCCGCCGTGGCCTCGCGCATCGAAGCGTAGAATGTTGAACCGCGAGCCCAATCTGGCGGCCACATCGGCCCAGATCGACATATCGTTGGCGATGCCATGGGCCAATACGACCCACGGTGCATTGGGGTTACGATCGATGGTGCAATTGATCCTGACGCCGTTGGCGTTGATCTGCATTTAGGCGGGGGTCGGCTGTGGCGCGGCCGGGGCATAACCGCCGAACCCGCCGCGATGGTAAACGAGCGGAGCGCCCTCGACTGCGGCGCACGATGTCACGTGGGCGATGAAGATGTCATGGTCTCCGCCGGGGTAAACCTCCAGCAGCCGGCAGCTGAGATGTGCAATGCAGCCCGGCAGCAGCGGCATGCCGGCATCGTCTATCGCGATTTCCAATCCGTCGAAGCGGTCGGTGAACTGGCCGACGAACCGTCGAGCGAGGGATTCCTGACCGTGCCGGAGGAGGTTCACGGCCATCGCCTTGCGAGCTCGAATTGCCTCGCCCGTCCGACTGCTTTTTTTCAAGCACACCAACAAGAGACAGGGATCCAGCGAAACCGATGCCAGGGAGCTGATGGTCATTCCATGGAATTTACCGCCCCATTCGCTGGTGACCACGGCAACCCCCGTCGCGAAAGAGCCCATCGCTGCCCGATAGCGGCACGTGGTGGCTGGCTGTAGGTGCGGCAGTGTGCGCCGATCGATCATGGGTCCCCCTCCGTGACGAGAGAGGATAGCAATGCCCAGAAGGTCCAAAAAGTACGAAACTGGAAATTTTAAATTGCCTGTTTGGCTCAAATGCGGCCTGAGTATCGAGGACGATGCCCGCCTTCGGGCTGTAAGGCGCCTCTCAGGGTCTGCTGGAGCGAGGTATCATGCGGCCGCGGACGAGGGCGTGCGCAGATGACGCATCCTGTCAAACGGGCGTCACGGTCGGCAACCTATTTTTAACCAATTTTCCCGGAGATGTCATGAGCACCAGCAATACCTATCTCGCCGTATTCCTCGGCAGCAAGACGAGTCCGCGACGCGCAGCGTGGGAAGGACTTGCCGAAGGCGAACGCCGCGCGAAAGAACGAGAAGGCATGGCCGCCTGGCACGCTTGGGTCGCGGCACATCAGGCTGCCATTGTCGCCATGGGCGGTCCGCTGGGAAAAACCAAGAAGGTGTCGCACGAAGGAGTGGAGGACACGAGCAACCACTTAGGCGCATTTACGGTGGTCCGCGCAGACTCCCATGAGGCCGCGGCTGCGCTTTTCGTCAACCATCCGCACTTCGCCATTTTTCCCGGTGATTCCATCGAAATCATGCCGGTGATGCCTGTCCCGGGCACCTAAGGTCGGCCACGTCCTGCTAGAAATCCAGGTGGGCCTATGCCATTGACGCCGCCGGACGATCGTTATTGCGATTTGGTTATGAAGGGGGGCATCACGAGCGGGGTGGTGTATCCGCCAGCCATCGTCAAATTGGCACAGCACTATCATTTCAAGAATATCGGCGGTACCTCCGCAGGCGCGATCGCAGCCGCGCTGACGGCAGCGGCCGAGTTTCGGCGGCGAGAAACCGGAGAATCCGAACGATTCGATCTCCTCGCGCAGCTGCCCGCAGCGCTCTGCGAGAAAGGAGACACCGACGATACTCAGCTTTTTCGATTGTTTCAGCCGGTATATTGCTACAGGACCATAAAAAGACTATATTAAGTCTTACAACTTCCTGGAGACATCTTGCGCTATTCAACCCAAATAAGACCAATCAGTTACTTGAAGGCGAATGCCGCCGAGGTCCTTCAGGTTCTGGAGGAGCAGCGAAAGCCGATGATCATTACCCAAAATGGCGAAGCCAAGGCCGTGATTCAGGATGTTGCCTCTTACGAGGAAACCCAAGAGACGTTGGCGCTATTGAAGATTCTTGCGCTTGGCGGCCAACAGGTTGAACGCGGGGAAATCACCCCGATCAGCGAGGTAGTGAGTCGCCTGCGCTCAAAGGCCACTATCTCCTGATGGCCCACGAGGTTTCCCTAACGAAGGACGCAGAGCGTGACCTCGAAGAGATCTACTATCACATCGCTGAGAACGATTCCCAGGCCAGCGCCGAGTACGTTCTCGATCGTCTCGTTCGCGCAACCGATGCACTCAAGACGTCTCCTGATCGGGGTACTTACGTAGACGAATTGCGCTCTCTCGGTATCTCTGAATACCGACAAGTCTTCTTTAAGCCCTACCGACTGATTTATCGAGTACATGCGAAGCGAGTTGTAGTCTATGTTATTGCCGACGGTCGCCGCGACATGGGATCGCTGCTAACACGCCGGCTACTGGGCGGCTAATGGCCCCAGCCGGGCGGTTGCGTAACCCGTCCGAGAGCGCTGTTGAGTTGCTTGTCGGCAAGCGGTATCCGAAAACGGATTCGTAGCAGACTGTAATACGCCAGCAATAGCAGTAACGGATACTTCTTTCCGAACCTGAACCGATTGCGCGCGTTTCGCCGTTTCGGCGCCCCCCACATAAAGTATTCTGAGGAGATGTGCAGATGAAGAACAGACACCCAATCAAGCCCTTCGCGCTTGCTGTCTCCTTACTCTGCACAGGTTTAGCCCACTCAGAAGACCGGGATGACAAGATTCGGCACGTGTTGATGGTGAGCATCGACGGCATGCACCAGCAAGACCTCGAGCGCTGCATGGCGCACGGAACCTGCCCGAACATCGCCGAGCTGGCCGAGCACGGCGTCATCTACACCAAGGCATTTACGCCTGGCTTGTCCGACTCCGTCCCGGGCCTGGCGGCTCTGGTAACCGGTGGTTCACCTCTTTCCACGGGTTTGTTTTACGATGACGTGTACGACCGCACCCTCTACCCGGGCACTGATCCAACGTGCAGCACGCATCCGGGTGTCGAAGTTTACTTGCAGGAACTCCTTGGCGTCGACAATCTTAACGGCGGCCCACTCTCGCACCTCGATGGCGGTGGCAGCTTCAACCCGCGACAGATTCCGCGCCGCAAGGTTGGCACGGATTGCGTTCCCGTTTACCCGCACAACTTCATCCAGACCAACACGATTTTTGAAGTCGTCAAGCAGAATCTCAAGGGATCACACACGGCCTGGTCCGACAAGCATGCATGGGGAACGGACTGGATCAACGGACCGTCCGGTTTGGGTGTGGACGACATCGCTCGTACCGAGATCAATTCCATCGACCCGGCGTCCCCCGCAGGCAGCGACTACACTCAATCCTTCAGTGGCCACACCGCCAGCGATCCGGCCTATCTCCATACCGAGACCTTTGACAACGTCCATCTGAAAAATGTTGTCAACGAGATCAATGGCAAGGACTCTACCGGTACGAATCTCGCCCCGGTACCCACCCTCTTCGGCACAAACTTTCAGACGCTGAGTGTCGCTCAGAAAGCTCTGAACATTGAGGGCGGCGGATATGCGGATGCGGCCTTCACGCCGAACAAGCATGTCGCGGCGGCTATCACCTACATCGACAACGCAATTGGACAGATGGCTCGAGCCCTGGAAGCGAAGCACCTGGCTGGCTCGACACTCTTCATCTTGTCGGCCAAGCACGGTCAGTCGCCGGCCGATTACTCCAAGCTGAAGAAAATTGGTAACACGATATCGGGTGTTCTGGGTCCTCTCGTTGCCGCCACCTCGGATCCGATTACCGGCAACAATCTGGGCAGCTCGGTGACCACCGATGACGTAGCCTTCGTCTGGCTCAAGGACCAAAGCATGCGGTCCGAGGCGGTTGCCATGCTCAATGCCAACGGTACCTGCCCCACAGTCGACCCGGGCACTAAATTAATCTCGAGTGGCTCGGGCATCTGCACCGATAAGGGCGGCACCGTGTTCGATTTGAGCCTCATGCCGAACAAGTTCGGTGATCCGTCGAAAGGACGCACGCCGGACATCATGGTGCAGCCAAACGCCGGTGTGATCTATACCAAGAGCAAAGCGAAGGACATGGAGCATGGCGGTTTTGCTCCCGATGACGGCAATGTCGCACTCCTCGTCTCGCACCCGCGCTTGTACAAGAAAACGGTCGGCACCCAGGTTGGTACCACTCAAGTAGCGCCCACCATTATCAAAGCGCTTGGACTCGAGCCCTCGTTGTTGGATGCCGTTAAGACGGAAGGCACAAGAGTGCTCCCGGGGCTGGATTTTAACGACTGACCGAAATTCCGGCCCATAACCGTGAACTGGGTTAGCGCACGGGATGGCGCCAGGCACGAGCGAATAATGCTTCGTGCCCCCAGATAGCCATCCAATGTCGCCTTCAGCTGGCTCCCTTGCCCCGTCACTTCCTGTCGATCTCGATGTTTTCTTTCCTACCGCTATTTGAGACCGAGATCATGATGCCAAAGCCGATCACGATCGCAAGTCCGATCAAAGTCCACGCGGTGCCGATCCTTTCCAGAATACCCAATTTCCAGAGCGCGGCCAGGAGACCGCCAATCAGGACAACGAAACCAACAAGATACATTCCTGCCCATTTCATGACCAACCTCCCAATAAAGCATTATTGTGCCAGAGACACCGACGGAATTCGTCGAGATCCGCGGCTAAAAGATCCCCATTCGCGCGCTCGGTTGCAGTACGCGGGCGCTATTCTCGTACGATCTGCGTGAAAAAGTGGCTAACAGAAGAATCGAGGTGACCATCAGCCGGCTGCGGCCAAACTGCGACGGCTCGCCGCCGTCTGGGGTCCCCCGGATATGCGAAACTCCGGCCGATTGTCCTTCCGTTGCCCTCGATTGTCCGCCAGCTGAGGTGACCCATGAACGATAAGACCTGGTCTGCCGTCGACGCCTACTTCGAGGAGCACCTGATACCCGCCGACGCGGCGCTCGAGGCGGCGCTTCGGGCGAGTGAAGCCGCGGGGCTGCCATCGATTCAAGTTTCCCCTAGTCAGGGAAAATTGCTGCAGCTTCTCGCTCTCGCTCAGGGGGCCCGCCGGATCTTGGAGGTCGGCACGCTCGGCGGATTCAGCACACTGTGGCTAGCGCGCGCGCTGCCATCCGATGGGCGTCTGGTGACGCTGGAACTGGAGCCCCGCCACGCCGAGGTAGCGCGCGGTAACTTTGTTCGTGCCGGTTTAGCCGATCGCATTGAGTTGCATGTGGGGGCGGCTCTTGACACTCTGGCGCGGTTGCACGCCGAGCGTGTGGCCCCCTTTGACTTCGTTTTCATCGACGCCGACAAGCCCAACAATCTAGCCTACGTGCAAGCCGCGTTGAATATGTCGCGAGTCGGAACATTGATAGTCGTCGACAATGTGGTTCGCGAGGGCGCAGTGGTTGCGAGCCGACGCGACGGGGCCGCCGAGGGCGTGCGCCGCATGGCCGAGTGGATCCGCCACGAGCCGCGGCTCAGCGCGATGGTAATTCAAACCGTTGGGGACAAGGGCCATGACGGCTTCTTGCTGGCGCGCGTCCAAGCGGCGCCCTGACACGCCTCTAGAATTGGCAGGATACAATATCGATTCCTCTACGGGGTGAGCGCGTGCTTTTATACGTCGACGTAAATTTCGCAAGTCCCTATGCCCTGGCCGTCTTTGTGAGCCTCGTCGAGAAGGGCCTAACATTTGACATGGAGGCGCTGGATTTAGGCGCCCACGCCCATCACGATCCGAACTTCGCGCGGACTTCGATCACCCGTCGCATCCCCATATTGATCCATGACGGGTTTGCACTGTCGGAGTCGTCCGCCATTTGCGAATATCTAGACGAGACTTTTCCCGGCACCCGCCTCTATCCTAGCGGCCCGCGAGATCGTGCGAGAGCGCGCCAAGTTCAAGCCTGGGTGCGCAGCGATCTCATGCCGATTCGCGACGAGCGCCCAACGTTTGTCGTATTCTGCGGTGCCACACGACCGGCCTTGTCCGAGAGCGCACGCTCGGCTGCCGACACCCTATTCTCCGCATCTCTGGCGTTGCTCGACGGCCGCACCGACAACTTGTTCGGCGACTGGTCGATTGCGGATGTCGATCTTGCCATGATGTTGCAACGGCTGATCGTACTTGGCGACCCGGTGCCGAAACGACTGATCGACTATGCGACGCAGCAGTGGCGGCGGCCATCGGTCCAACAGTGGATCCAGCAACAGAGGCCCCCGCTCGTCGCATACTGACCGATCGGCGCCACGCGCTGTGCAGGCGAGCGTCATTTCAGGGCGCCCGTTGCCTCGCGCTTTCCAGCAACGGGTCTAATGGCCACTGGATTCACAACCGTCCGCGGATGTTTCAGCGCCGACGAGGCATGGCCATTGGCCCCGCGGCAATTTGCCAGCAAGGTGCGGTAGTATTCCGCGGCCACATTGCGTTCGCCAAGGCCCTCCGCTGCTTCTCCGGCGCCGAGGAGTCCGTTGAAACGGTTGGGGTCGCTTTTGAGGGATGCCTGATACTCGTGCAGAGCCTCCGCGAATTGGCCGCTGAGCAACAGCATCTCGGCGAGCATTTCACGCGCCGGCAACTCGACCTCTCCTTTACCTATCCTGTCCTGTCGATCTGCGACGGGCCGCAGCAACGCAAGCGCGCCCGGCAGATCACCTTGTGCGAAACGCACCCAGGCGCGAATTTCGTCGGGTAATGTAGCGCGCGCGGAACCCGCTTGTAACTTTGGATGGGTCGTCGCCAACGCCTCGATGGCGCGACCGGCCGCCTTCCCGCCCGGCGCATCATGCAGGTGACCGGCGGCGACAGCATGAGCGAGCAGTGTCTGTCCTTGACTGAACCAGTCGGCTCCTTTCATCGGCTGCAGACTCGCGGCCATCGCCCAGTCGCGAGTCTCGATCGCAAATAGAGCCGTATAGCGGGCTTCCACGTCGGAGTAATAATCGGGGTACCGGGCATCGACGTCGGATTTCTTGACGGCGGAGCCTTCTGTGACGATCGCCCGGGCCTCCTCATCGTGCCCGACCTGAAGGTAGGCGTACTCCAAGAACTCCATGGCATGCAGGCGGCTCTCGGCACTCACGTGTATCCTGGGGTTTTCCGATGCCGCTTTCGAGGCGCGGTTCGAACGGATGTCGTCGTCCCACAGTCCTAATCGGGCAAAAATATGGCTGGGCATATGCAATGCATGCGGAGCAGCCGGCGCGATGGAGGCATACCGTCGCGCTGCCTCCAGCCCTTGTTGTGCCATGTCTGGATTATCGCAAGCATGGATAATGTAGTGTGCGATGCCCGGATGAGCCGGATGCTCTCGAAAGATTGGATAAAGAATCGCGACGGCCTTCTTCGGGTTTGAAAGAGCGACGTCGTCAGGTGGGTCTAAATTAATCAATGCCAGTGCATAGAAAGTTTGGGCCTCTATATCTTGTGGATATGCCTCGGCAACACCAGCCATGGCATCCGTATAGCGCTTGGCGTAGACGTAAAATTCATCCTCCCCGTAGCCATCGAAGAAGTCCTGCAATGCCCGGATGTACGCAGCTTCGCGTGAGTCTTTCTCTCGAGCCGAGTTTGCCTTGGCAAGGGCTTGTGTTGCCGCAGCTACACCGGTAATGGTCGGCCCCCCGTTCACTTGGTTGAAATCGGCCATTGCCACGCCCCAGTACGCCATCGCACAATCCGGATCGGCAGCCGCCACAGCCAGAAACGTCTTTTCCGCCTCATCGAGCCAGAAGGAATGTAAGAGCGCAACGCCTCGATTAAAATCCTCTTTGACGTGCGGGTTGCATGAATTCTCGAACGACACTGTCCCGAGTCTTGACGGCACAACCATATCCGCCATCGGTCCCATGCCGGCCCTTGCATCTTCCGACAAAATTTTGCCGAGAGATCGATGCGGAGGCGCGCCCAGGAGTAAACCAAAGGCCATGAGCCCAAATGTCAAAGATGAATTGCTACGGCTCATATCCGCAGGGCTCCGCCCAGTATTTCTCGCGCCGCGCCGTTTGCCGCCGCCTAACCCCCTGGCTACCCGGCGGCGAATCGTAACGCGTGACAGCGTAATGCGTTGCGTCAACCGAAGCAATTTTCCCGAGACCGTGAGAGAGATGGCAACCGAAGAAGCCGTCCGCTCTAAGAACGGACAGCAGATGGACACACGGCTACGAGTATGATCACCCGAACTTGGCCGAAGACCTCGGCCATTGAGCTATCGCGGGAAATGGAGATTGAGCTTGGCGAGAAGGCGACTACGGTGGCTAAAATGACCAGGATCGGTAAGGACGCGGATCAGATTCGATGCGCTCTCTTGGTCAAGAAATGACTGAATCCTCTAACGCTTCGATTCTCCTCGTCGAGGATGACGACCGGCTTGCCCCGTTGATCGTCCGTCACTTGACCGACAGCGGTTTTGCCGTGTCGTGGGTCAGCGACGGCGAGCTGGCTTGGCGGCGCTTGGCCGAAGGCAGTTTCGCGCTGGTCGTCCTAGACGTCATGTTGCCGGGAGAAGATGGATTGTCGCTCTGCCGGCGGCTGCATAAGCAGTTCAATGTCGCGATCATCATGGTCACCGCACGCGGTCAGGAATCCGATCGCATCCTCGGTTTGGAACTGGGTGCCGACGATTACTTGCCCAAGCCGTTCAGCTTGTGGGAGCTCGAGGCGCGCATCAAAGCCGTGCTCCGGCGGTATGTACGGCCGCCCTCGGCGGCCTCGACCGCCTTTGCCGCAGGGCCGCTCACCATCGATCCGCAGTATCGCACCGTACTCTTGGGGAGTCGTCGGATCGATTTGACACGCAGCGAGTTCGATTTGCTGGCCATGCTGGCGCGCGATCCGGGGCGGGTATTCAACCGAGACCAGCTGCTGGAATGCGTGAAAGGGGGTGATACCGACGCATTCGACCGCGCCGTCGATACGCACGTGAGCAATCTGCGCCGAAAAATTGAACGAGACCCCAAGACGCCGATCTTGCTGAAAACAGTATGGGGCGTGGGCTACCGGTTTGAAGCCTCATGAGACGGCCCGGGTTGTTCCGCGCGCTCCTGTGGCGTGAGCTGATTATCATCAGCGGCTGCGTGGTCGCGCTGTATTTCTTCTCGACCTGGATCACCGGTAGATTCGTCAATCGAAATTGGCAACAGGACCTGCAGCAAGAGACCGAGTGGACCGCCCGCACCCTGCCGAGCCCCTTGGACCCTCTGCAAGTGGCAAAGGCCTGGCGCGGCATTCACCCATACGTAAGGTTTGTCCTGCGGGACCCGGAAGGACAAATCCTCGTCGATACGCACCCGGACTGGGCATCGCTCGGCGCTCAGGCCGGCGACGCGCCGCTGCTGGTTGGACAGTCGGACACTGGCCGTGGTGCTGGTCGAAACACCCTTACGCTCAGTCGCTACGGCGCGGTCCGCCATCCTTGGCACAACGAGTTCGTCCTCTTGTTGCTGGCATTTCTCACTTTCGCGGGTGCGGTGCTGTATCCGCTGGTCCGCGAACTGACCGTGAGCTTCGACCGTTTGTCGCAGGTCGCGCGGCAGGTAGCCGGCGGGCAATTCGGCGAAACGCTCGAACCGCCGCGGCAGCGTGAACTGGCGGACCTGGTCGCTTCCTTCAATAACATGTCGCTGCGCCTTCGCGATGCGGAGGCCCGGCAGAAGCAACTGATCGCCGACGTCTCGCATGAGTTGCGCTCGCCGTTGGGCCGGCTACGCGCGCTGGCCGAGACGATCGGTCGCCGGCCGGCCGAGGCAACGCCCTATTTGTTGCAAATAGACTCCGAAATATCGCTGCTGGACCGATTGGTGGGCGACTTGCTCGACATGGCACGTTTCGATGCCGGAGAGGCGCAACTGAAGATCGAGCGGGTGGCGTTGCTGCCGTGGGCCCAAGATGCCTTTGGACGCAGCCGCAGTCGCATCGAACAACACGGCGTCTTGGCAGCTACCCACCTGCCCGTCAGCGACATCGAGGTCATGATCGATCCCCAGCGCTTGCTGCAGGCATTCAGCAATTTAGTGGAAAATGCCCTCGTCGCGAGCTTGGAACGCGCAGCGGCCAAGATCGAGTTGAGGCTTACTGTGTCAGCGATGTCGTGGTGTCTCAGCGTCACCGACAACGGCCGCGGCATCCCGGCGGAGGACCTTCCCTTCGTATTTGACCGATTTTTCCGGGTCGAGAAGCATCGCGGACGGCGCACGGGGGGCGCAGGACTCGGCCTCAGCATCGCTCGCGCCAGTGTCATTGCCCAAGGCGGCGAGATCGCAATCGACAGCACCGTCGATCTTGGCACCACCGTTCGCCTGAGCTTCCCCCATCGAACCTGACAGTTTCCCGACAACTACGACAGAATTTCCGGACCTTTGGCGCGCATAGTCCCCTCCGATCAAGGGGGACTGCATGCAATCGATCATAGCTCTCGAAGGGGCCGGCCGCACGTTCACTCAGGGAACGGTGCAAACCGCAGCGCTGCGGCCGCTCTCATTGACCATCGCTCGCGGAGAGCTGGTCGCGATAACCGGGGCGTCCGGGTCCGGCAAATCGACATTGCTCAATCTGATTTCCGGTATCGACCGGCCGAGCAGCGGGTCGATTGTCGTCGACGGCGTGCATCTCGACAGCTTGAGCGAGAACGCCCTCGCCCGCTTTCGTGGCGGCAAGATGGGCGTGGTATTTCAGTTCTTCGAATTGATACAAACGCTGACGGCGCTCGAGAATATTCTGCTGGCGATGGACCTCGTCGCGGTTGTTCCCGCGATCGAGAGACGCGAGCGCGCCATGAGTCTGTTGCAGCAGATGGGGCTCGCCCACCATGCGAAAAAATTACCCTGCCGATTGTCCGGTGGCGAACAACAGCGCGTCGCCATCGCCCGCGCGCTCGCCAACGATCCACCGATCCTGATCGCCGACGAACCCACCGGCAATCTCGATCAACTCAATGGCGATCTGGTGGCAGCGTTGTTCGCGCAATGTGCTGCCGGCGGCCGCACCGTTATCATCGCCACTCACGAAACTCGCGACCTCTCCCGATACAACCGCGTCCTGCGCCTCGCCGACGGTGCGCTCATCTCCGCCGGGGAAGGAGCCACTGCATGACCTGGACGCGCTGGCACAAGATCCTTGCCGATCTTGCGCACCGCCGCGCTCGCACACTGCTTACCCTGTTTGGATTGACCTTGGGTCTGGTGTTCGTCGGGTCGGTAGTCACGGCGTTCGCGATCCTGCGGAACGATCTCGACGCCAATTTTCGTCTCACCAATCCACCCAACATCACGCTCAGCGCCAAGGACATCCCCGCCGCCCTGTCGGTCCGGATCGCCGCCATACCCGGCGTCACCGGGGTCGATGAACGGCCTGAGTTCGCCGCGCTGATCCAAACACGGCCGGATCGTTGGATGCGATTGATGATCGCAGTCGTCGGTAATTTTCAGGAACTGAGCATCGCGCGCTTCACCGTCGAAACGGGCCGCTGGCCGCCCTCGCCGGGAGGCATCCTGATCGAGCGGGACGGGCGTTGGTTCTTCGAAGTTCCGCCCGCCGGATCGCTCGCAATCCGCCTGCCCAACGGCGCGACTATCCGCAGCGCATTCTCGGGGTATGTTTTCGACCCGGGGCAGCATCCTTCCCGCATGGAACAAGTTCTGTACGGCTATACCACCCCGGAGACACTGGCCAGCTGGTCACTTCCGCTCGAGAGTACGCGTCTGCTCATCACCACTACGCCGGCTGCAGCGGTCGCTGCGGGCGCACAAATCGAAGCACTGTTTCAAGAGGCCGGTATCAAATTGGAGGGGCTCGAAGTGCATCAGACGCCTCAGCACGGGCATCAGTTCCAATTCGACACGATCATGGCGTTGCTCGCGGGGTTGGCGGCTGTTGCCCTCATCATGTGTGCCATATTGATCATCAACCTCGTTGATAGCCTGATGGCGACGGAACAGCGGGTCATTGGTGTCTTGCGAGCCTTGGGGGCGCGCAGTGGGCAGATCGTCCAGGATTACACGCTCGGTATGGGCGCTGTTGGCTTGTTGGCCGGAACGCTTTCCCTCTATCCCTCGTTGTGGGCGGGCAAGACAATCGCACGCTATATCACCATGGGGCTCAACTTCAATGTGCTATCGCCATCGGGGCCCGTCTGGCTCGTCCCATTGCTGTTGTGTATCGGAATCGCGATACCGGTATCGGTAGCTTTCAGCGCGATAGTCCGCGCGTCGTATAAACCGGTTCGGCAGGCTTTGGCGCGAGGCGATGCCGGGCGAGCATTTCCCTTCGCCGACGGGTTCGGTGCGCTCATGACGTTCCTGCCGTTGATACCGCGCCTAGGGATTCGATCGGTCGCCCGCAAGCCCCGCAAAGTGCTGTTGAGCGCCCTGACTTTGTCCCTCGGACTGGCCTTGTTTGTCACCGCGCTGACCATCCGCGCCTCCATGCTGTCCACGGTGGATTCGGTCCGCCGAACGCAACGCTTTGATGTTGCGGTTGGCCTGCGCGCGGCCCAGTCCATCGATGGACTGAACGCGTGGATGACAACAATACCGGAAGTCCGGCACCTGGAATATTGGTCGACTGCGGAGGCGACGCTGCTGCAAGGGGGGCCGAGATTCAACAATCGAAGACCGATCGTTGGGATACCCAACAACACGCAGTCCCTTCATCCAGAGGTCATCTCAGGGCACTGGATGGACGAGGCCTCTCCGGCGGGCATCGTCGTCAACCAGCAGCTTCTGAGGGCTGAGCCCGATATTCACCTGGGCGGATCCTACAAGATGGTCGTCGATGGTCATCGCATCGCGGTGGAGGTGGTGGGCGTCATCCAGGAATTCGGTGCCGGCCGGATCTATTGTTCGAAATCGTTTCTCGACGAGGTGCTCAATCAGACGGGACGTGCCAATGCGATTGCGCTCACCCTGGCGGACGGGAGTATCGCGGCGCAGCGGCACGCCGCCAGCAAAATCCAGGACAGCGCGATCGGACCGGACCGTCAAACCTCCGGCATGCTGCTGACGCGGACGCTCGAGGCGGTCATTCTCGGCCACCTGGATATCTTGACCGGCCTGCTGATGTTGATCGCCGTGATTGCGCTGATCGTCGGCGCGATCGGGTTGGCCTCCACTATCAGTATCAGCGTCGTCGAGCGATATCGGGAAATTGCGGTGCTGAAGGCGATCGGCGGACATGGTTCGACGATCGCTGCCCTATTTACCACCGAGGCGGTTGCCACTGCTCTGATCGGTTGGGCGATCTCAGTGGCCTTGGCGCCACTGCTCAGCCACCCCGTGGTGTCGGCGCTCGGGTCCGCCGTCATCGGCTACCAGTTCGAGTATCGCACCAGCCCGACCGCCGCGGCGCTTGCCTTGGGCGTAGCCTTGACGGTAGCTCTTTTGTCCGCCGGCCTTCCGATCAGAGCGGCCATGGGACTTTCTATCCGAGATGGATTGCGCGCTGAATAGAAAATCAAAAACGATAACCGACGCCCCCAAGCAGGATGTCGGCGTCGCGGTTGTAGTCCGTCACGATACGGTGCCAGAGCAATCGGACATCAAAATTTCTGACCGGCCGAAGACTCAGCGTGACGGATACAACGTCCGAGACGTGCCGTCCGGGAGCTGGCCTGTATTTATCGATCGCCGTATAAAAGCCGAACCCTGCACCAATCGACCAAAGACCGGAGTTGAAACTGGGTTCCAACCATGCCTCCGCGGTAACGCCATCGCGGCGAATCAGTCGAGAATCCTCCTCATTGAGAAGTCCGACCGCAACACGTAGCTCCTTCCAAATCTGTCGACGATAGTCGATGGCCTCCGCTCTCGCGGTATGCGAACTCGAGTTGAAGCTGTTGGTCACCGTCTTCCCGTAGGATACGACGATTTCATTTGCCGCAAAGCCTTCGGCAACTTGCGCGTCAGTGTCGTCGATATCGGAAAGTCCTCGGTACCCAATCCCGAGGCCGAAGGATGTTGTCTCGATGCTCTTCGACGGAGACGTGTAGTCGATTCGCGCTTCCAAGAACAGATGAGACCACGGGCCCGCCTTCCAAGGCTGAATGGTCGCGTCGACACTGGCCAGCCAAGCCCAGCCGTGGGCGTCCGCATACCCGCCATTATTGTGGGCAAATACCGTATCGTAGTAATAGAACGGACCGCCGCCGACGCTCAGGGTGAATCGGTTCGACAGCGGAACAATCGGCAGCCAGGCCTCTGCGGTAACTCCATCCCGGTGATGGCCCGGAAAATGGGCATCATTGAGATAGGCAAGGCTTGCCGCGAAGTGGGGCGCGAATTTCTTGCGGTAAGAAATTCCATAGCCTGAATCCGGTGGCCACTCCCTAAGGCTATACACACGCTCACCAAAGTAAGAAATTTCGTCGGGGGCCGGATCGTCGGTACTGGTAGATCCTGTGTCGGCCAGAGCGGGTCCCGTGGCGGCAGCCACGATCGCGAGAAACAAGGCCGACGGTAGTAGTCCCGAGCACGGCGGCGTACTTCGAGATGCGATGTTGCACATTTCCCCAATCTCCCGGGTCTAGACAAATGTCAATCGTTCGGCAATCTTTTCCAGCGGCACGCCCTTGGTCTCGATGACCTGCATTTTCACCCACATGAGTTGCAAAACCATCATGCCGGCAAAAAACGTGAACACATAGCCCGGGGAGAACGCCGCGACGACCTTCGGAAATACGCTCGTCAACAGGGCCGCGAAAATCCAGTGAGTGAAACTGCCGAGCGCCTGACCTTCTGCACGGTGCCGGTTCGGGAAGATTTCCGCGATGTAAACCCAAATCGTGACGCCCTGCCCCACCGCGTGCGCCGCGATGAAGGCGAAGATACACAGGGGGACGATGGCGTAGTGCGCGGTGAAAAACGCATAGGCGACAAGGCCGAGCGAAGCGATGTAGCCCCATGAGCCGACGAACAGCAAGGTGCGGCGTCCCACGCGGTCGATGAGCCACAGACCGGCCAACGTAAAGACCAGATTGGTCGCACCGATGCCGACGGACTGCAGCAAGGCCGCCTTCGCCGCGAGTCCCGTCAACTCGAAGATGCGCGGTGAAAAGTAGAGGATGGCATTGATGCCGGACATCTGGTTGAAAAATGCGATCAAGATGGCCAGCATGATGGGAACACGGAGACCCCGGCTCCAGAACGGCGCCGCCGCTTCGGAGCGGGAGGGGCGTTGCCTGATGACGTTCGCCTCGGCCTCGATGTCGGCGTCCGATGCCTCGGGCCGGATGAGTTTGAGGACACGCATGCCGGCGACCGCATCCTGCTTCCGCGTCAGAAGCCATCGCGGACTCTCCGGAAGGCCGAGGCAGAGCAGCGTGTAAATCAGCGACGGAACCGCCGCCACGCCGATCATCCAGCGCCAGGCGTTCGCCCCCATTCCTGACAGTAAGGCGTTCGATAGATAGGCAACCAAGATTCCAAAGACTATATTGAATTGGAACATGCCGGTCAGTCGCCCGCGATGCTGAGGCGGCGATATCTCCGCAATGTACAAAGGAGCCGCGACCGTGGACAGGCCGATGCCAAGACCGCCGATGGCTCGGGCGATGATGAATGAATAAACATCGGTGGCGAGCGCGGACCATGCCGCACCAATGAGATAGAGCAGCCCGATGAGAATCAGGGTCGCACGGCGACCCATCCGGTCCGCAGGCCACCCGCCGAGCATCGACCCTACGACCGTCCCGTACAAGGCCGACGCAACCACGACGCCATGGATTCCCGCACTCAGGTTCCATAGGGTCTGAATGTCCTTTTCAGCCCCCGAAATGACAACCGTGTCGAAACCGAACAAAAAGCCGGCCAGCGCCGATGTGATCGACCACAAGATTATATTCAGGCCCACGCGTGCACCCTACATTATTTTTCATTACTGATGGAACGCACTTCGAAAGAGCGCCGGAGTAAAGACTGATCGGCCTATGGCGGGCGATGCGGCGCAGCGCGGTTCCGGGGAACGGGAACCATTGAGGTTAACGCTGACAAGGGCCGATCCAGTTCGTTTGGACCGGCCCCCGCTCGAATCGCTATGTTCGAACTGCTCGAACCCTTGCTCGGTATGCTCGGAGCGCCGCCAGCCCCAAGAGGCCGAGCACAACGTTGCCGCCGACCGCTCCACCGCCATGACGTCCGCCGCCACCGCTCGAGGGCGGTGCCGTGGGCGTCGCACTGGCCTCGCCTGAAGCGCTGCTCGTGCCGCCTGCATTGACTGCTGCAATCGTGAAGAAGTACGGTGTGCCGTTGGTGAGACCGGTGATGGTCACGCTGGTGCCCGTGACTCCGGTCTGAACCGCCGTCTTGGATTCTCCACCGGCACTGGTCCCTTGATAGACGCTGTAGCTGGTCGCGCCGCTGCTCGCGGTCCATGAGAGCGTCACCTGCGCGTTGCCGGCGACGGCCGTCACAGCGGTGGGAGCCGCCGGTACGGCCGCCGTAATCGTGACGGTGACGGCGCTCGAGGTCGAGGCGTTGTCGCCTGCGTCACCCGCATAAGAGGCGGTAATCGAATGCGCGCCGGCCGTGAGCGCCGAATTGGTGTAACTCGCCTTCCCGGAGACCAGTGTCGCGGTACCCAGCGTGGTGGCGCCATCCTTGAAGGTGACCGTGCCGGTGGGCACGTTGGAGCCCGTGGCCGGTGCCACGGTCGCGGTTAAGATCACCGCGGTGTTCACCGTCGCCGTCGTCGGCACCGCCGTCAGCGTGGTGGTCGATGCAATCGGCGCCGCCGTGATGGTCACCGCGACCGCCGTGGAGGTCGACGTCAAATCGGCATTATCGCCGCCGTAGACCGCGGTCACGGAATAGGCGCCGACCGCCAACGCGGGGGCCGAGTAGGTGGCCTGGCCGGTGCCGTTGAGGGTCGCCGTGCCGAGCACCGTCGATCCGTTTTGGAACGTGACCGTGCCGGTCGGAACGCCCGTACCCAATGCCGGCGTGACGGTGGCGGTGAATGCCACCGCGGTTCCCACCGTCACCGATACCGGCGCGGCGGTAAGCGCGGTCGTGGTCGCTGTGCGCACGATGATCTTCGCGACGAAGGCGTCCGAGCTGCCGCCGCCATACGTCGATTGAAACGCTCCCGTCGTTGCGGCAGAACTCGGCGGGGAGTTGACGCTGCCGGCCAGGTAAATCGCATTGGCCGAATCTATCGCTAGGCCATTGGCAGTGGTTTGCGTGGCGCCGCCGTTATTGAGCAAGGTCGAGAATTTAAGAGTACTGAGGGTCGAATCAAGCTCGGCGACAAAGGGCGAGACGCTGGCGCTGGCGGTACCCAACGAATTGACTTGCGGCAGCCCGCTCCCGGCGGCGCCGTCGATATATACATTGCCCGCGGCATCGAGCACGATCGGTCCCATCGAACTGATACTGTCGGCAATATTGTTGACCCCACCGTAGTAGCCCCCGAAATAGGTGCTGGCCAACAGCGCAGTGCCGCTCGGGTTGAGTTTCGCGATGAAGGCGGAGGCACAACTGGTATTGGTGTTGCCATTGACCCCGTACTGACCACAGGTCGTCTGATAGGCGCCGGAGGTGGTGGGAAACGTAGCTTGGCTGGTAAAGCCGGTGACATAGGCGTCACCCGTCGCATCGGCGGCAATGCCGGTCATCAGGTCACCGTACGAGGAGGTGACCGTATGACCCAGGTAGGTGCCATAGATCAAGCTCGGCGAGCCGCTGCCCACGGGGGAGAACTTGGCCACGAACGCACAATTCAGCAGTACGTTGTTCGTCACCGTGCCGCAGCTCGACGCACTCGCTTCGTATGCGCCGGTGGTGGTCGGCAACGAACCATCCTCCGACGTCCCCGCCAGATAGAAGTTGCCTGCAGCATCCACCGCCACCGCCTCACCGAAGGTAAAACTGGCGCCGTGGAAACCAACACCGGCGTTTGAAACCTGGGGTTCGCCGAACAGCGAAGAGTAGAGCAAGGTGTGCAAGGTCGGATCGAACACGCTGATGAAAGCATCGTACTGCGCACTGAGTACGTTCTGATACCCAGCAGTGCCGGTCGAATACGGCGGCGTAACCAACACCGCGCCGGGCGTTGTCGGAAAGGGTATTGCCTGAGGACTCCCCGCGGTACCGGCGGGGACGATCGCACCGGGCAAAGTCTCTCCCGCCACGTACGCCCGCCCGGTACTGTCGACCGCAACAGCGTAGGCGGTGGTGTTGGTGTTTGTGCCGCTCAAGAATGTGGAGTAGAGCAATGCGCCGCTCGGACTGAACTTGCTCACGAAAGCCGCGAATCCCCCGGCGTCACAGTTCGGCACTTCCACATTGGGGGCGCTGAACATAGGGTTGCACACGGTCTGATAGGCAGCTGACGTGACCGGAAAATCATGGGATACCGCGGCACCCACCACGATGGTATTACCGTTCGAGTCCACGGCAATACTCGCTGCCCGATCATTCCCCCCGGTGCCGCCCAGATAGGTCGAGAAGATCAGCGTCTTGGCGTCGGGCGCAAATTTCGTCACGAACGCCCACGATTGACCACCGTTTGGGTTTGCCTTCGCGGGCGCGGGCGCGAAGGCGGCCTGCGTGGGGAAATTCGTGGAATTGGTATAGCCCGTGACATACAGATCGCCGGCGCTGTCGATCGCCGCCGCCTGCCCAGAGAAATAGGAAGAACTGCCCGAGGGAGGGGCGATACCCGCGACGTCGTAACCGCTGCCGCCCAAATAGCTGAAGTAAGACAGCACGGGATCGATGATCAGCCGCTTGCTACGGTCGTACGCTCCGAGCTGAAAGCGCACGGTGCCGCCGCTCAGCCGGTAACGCGCCTCCACCGGGGACCGCCGCCCGTCTTCCATTTGATAGGCCGCCGGACGTTCGAAGACCACTTCGTGTCCGTCGCTCGTCACCTTGAGATTGCCGCGGGCGTCGACACGCACGGCGTCGGCACCGGCAAACGCCAGCCGAATCGGCGCGGCGCTCGCGCCGGGCGCGACCGCAAAGTCGTATTCCAAACGTCCCTGCGTGCCGTAGTACATCACATCGACGCCGGGATAGACGCCTGCGTAACGCACCTGGGCGAACGTCTTGACACCCGTGCGCCACTGGGCCGGGTCGTTGCCGATGAAATAGTTCACGATCCCGGGCAGCGGCTGCTCCGCTGTCGGCTTAACAGCGCGTGCGCCCAGAACTTCAAGTCGAATGACGTCCGATCCAAAGGCAAGCGCCGCCCCCTTCTCGCTCAAGCCGATGACGTACTTCGGACCGTGAGCCACGAACTCGCTCCGCTTGCCTGGGCCTGCGGTCGGCTCGAAGCTCAATGGCAAACCCGAAATCACCGCATGGGTGACATTGGTTGCCGCAGCGCCAGCTCCGCTGATGGTAGGCAGTGCCGATGCGCTCACCGCCAGCAGCGTGCTCAACAATCGTTTGACATATTCCATCCCAGTACTCCGTGTCCCGAAGAAAATCGGTCTTCACGGATCAAAGGCGTAATCGCGGGACAATTCATATCAGCGCGCGCAAGAAATGCTGGGGCTCAGCCCGGGCACGCTAGTCGGTCAATTGCGGTCGAGCGGTCTCATGCCCTTGGCCGCACGGCAGCCGTGCCGACAGAGACCACCGCCCCTATACGCACTGCGTGACCGATTCGCCGCTCGTGGCCGCCTTGCAGTTCCGATCGATATAGGCGCGATGAGTGGGTAAGCCTGCAGCCGCGGCCGCCAGGGCCGAGCGCAGTTTACTGAGCCACGTGCCACCATCGACTGTGCGAAACTCGAGCAGTGGATCCAGATGTTCGGGCCGGTTCAGTTGTCCGATGTGCACGGCGAGCCAGCTCGCCGGTCCGAACAGATCCATGTCGCGCGCGACCAACCGTCCATAGCGGCGAAAGTGTTCGATCCTGTACTCGAGCGTTGCCGGAATCGCCATGTGCGCGCAGTAGCGCCACAGAGCGCCATCGTCACGCTCGGTGAGGTGGTAGTGCAGGACGATGAAGTCGCGAATGCGTTCGAACTCCGTGATCGCAATGCGATTGAACTCGGCGATCCCCAGCGCATCGAAGTTACGGTCGGGAAAGAACGCCAGCAGTTTCGAGATGCCGGCTTGTATGAGATGCAGGCTGGTGGATTCCAGCGGCTCGAGAAAGCCGCTGGACAGTCCGATGGCGACGACATTCTTGTTCCAGAAGAGCTTGCGCCGGCCGGTGGTGAATCGCAGCGGCCGCGGGTCGGCGAGCGGTTTACCGTCGAGGTTGGCCAACAGAGTGGCTGCGGCCTCATCGTCGTTCAGATACTGACTGCTGTAAACGTAGCCGTTGCCGATGCGGTGCTGCAGCGGGATGCGCCACTGCCAACCCGCGCACCGCGCCGTCGACCGAGTGTGCGGTGTCAGGTCGTCGGTCGACTCGCACGGTACCGCCATCGCACGGTCACAGGGAAGCCAATGAGTCCAATTCTCGTACCCGGTCTTGAGCGCGCCCTCGATCAGTAGCCCGCGGAATCCCGAACAGTCGATGAACAAATCGCCTGTAATCGTGCGCCCGTCCGCCGTACGCACGCTCTCGACGAAGCCCGTTACTCCGTTCTGCTGTACCGAGTCGATCTTGCCCTCGAGCCGGTTTACGCGCCGCGCTTGCGCATAGTCGCGCAGCAAGGCCGCGTACAGCCCCGCGTCGAAGTGATAGGCGTATTCGTAGCTGGACAGCACGGTGCGCTGATCGGCCAATGGCGGAGCAAAGCGGCCGGCACCGGCCGCGGCCCAGGCCATCGAATAGTCGTCGAGACTCGAGGCCTCACCGCGGGCGTGGGCTTTGAGCCAGTGCTGATGCATCTGCACCATATCGAATGGCCGGCCATAGCCGCCGAAGGGATGAAAATAGCGATGGCCCAGCTTGGCCCAGTCCACGAACTGAATGCCCAGTTTGAACGTTCCCTGCGTCCGTCTGACGAATTCGTTTTCGTCCAGGCCCAGGGTCTGATTGAACTGTCTGATCGGCGGTATGGTCGCCTCGCCGACGCCGATCGTATCGATTTCGTCGGATTCGATGAGGGTGATGCGGCAGCCGGTTTCCAATGAGTTGGCGAGGGCCGCCGCCGTCATCCAACCGGCCGAGCCGCCGCCCACGATCACGATGCTGCGAATTCGGTGATCATTCTGGATCATGGTGCGCTCCATGAAAAAAAAAGGGGTGCAGCATGACGCGCATGCTACACCCACCCTATTGACAGCCGTGAATCAGGGGGAGCCTGGCCCGGGCTATCGGGGTTGGGCGCCCCCTTAAGAAGCGGTAATTAAAGCTTGTACTTGAATGTAGCCCGGACCGTGCGCCCGTTGATGGAGCGGGCACCCTGGCCATTGTCATACTCGGTCCAACCAATCTTGTCGAATAGATTGTTGGCGCTCAGAGACAATGAAGCGTGCGGGTTGAACTGATAGTTCCCGAACAAGCTGACCGTATAGAACGAAGGCTGGATGATGGTGTTTTGATCATCACCAAAGGACTTCGCGGTCCCGATCAAACTGCCGCCGATGGTGAACGCGGCGAGGGTGTAGGACGGTGTCACTTGATAGATGTACTTCGCGAGCCGATGCGGTTGATCCCCGACCACCGCGGCGATGTTGGAGCCGGTGATCGACGCATCCGTGTAGGTGAATCCGCCGCTGACGCCGAATCCTCCCCATTGGTAGCTGCTTTCGATTTCCACGCCCTTGGCGGTGTACGTATTCTCCGACAGGATTTGCGTGGTCAGGTCGTAGTTGCCCTCATTGGTGTCGGCCTTAAAGAAGGTGACGAACGAGTTAAAGCCCCCTTGCCGCCATTTCACACCCACTTCCGTTTGCTTGACGGTGTTTATCGGGATCGGCGCACCCCCGATGAAAGGACCACCCATTCGCTCCACGACGTTGAACGAGGCACCGTCGCTGTAGCGGGCGAAGATCGCCAGATCGGGGAACACGCGATAGTTGCCGCCCACCGAATACGACCTGTTCGATCGGTGATAGTCCACCGCGTTGGTCGGGGTGCTTGGAAAGACGCCTGGGATGAACGGCGTGCCCGCTGCCGGCGCACCCGCATTCGATTGAAATCCGGTCACTCTTTCGACGTCATCGCGTACGCCGGCGTCGAAATTGAGTTGCGCAATTTCATAGCCCAACGTCAGATACGGCGAGCTCATACGATATTCAATCCGGCGATCCGCAACACCCCAGCCGTTGGCGATTGGGAGTAGGCCGCTCGAATCGGTCTGAATGCCGCCGGCGTTCAACCCCACCAGCGGAACGGGCTGATTTCCGCTCGCCGTGAACATATAGTGCGGAAGATTCTGATCAACCGCGATCGTCTGATGGTTGGTGTCCCAGCCCACCAGCGCATTCAAGGATCCGGCGGCGGCAAAATCAAAATTTCGCGAAACTTTCAGGGCGTTGACGGTACTTCCCAGATCGTCCAGTGAGGCATCGAAGGCGGCCAACTCAATCTCGGCTCCGGTGTATGGCTTGCCCTGGTTGGGGCCCGCGGCATAGACCGTCCCGGCAGCCGCCTGCGCGATCGGGGCGCCGGTGGGATAGGCGACCAGGAAGCTCCCAGACTTGGCTGATTTGCGGAAGTTTTCATCCAGCTTCCAATCATTTCCGAGTTCGATATGCGTCTGCAGGCCGAGCGCGTCTTCTCGTACCGTGAGACCGTCATTGAGATTACTGACGCTCAAATTATTGTCGGCATCGCGAGCCGTGACGCTCGGCCAATAGGGCGAGTAGTAGCTCGCCCTGCGTGGGTCGATCCCGGGATACGCCTCGATGGTCGCAGGATTGGCCTTGGTCGGGTTCGGTGTGCTCAAACCGAAGGCAACCGGCATATCGAGCGGTGATCGATCGTCCAAATGTTTGTAGCTGATACGAATGAAAGTGCCGTCATCGCCGACGTCTTGGGTGATGTTGGCCTTGATCTGACCACCATTCTCGATGGGAACGTCGCCATTGCGCGGTCCATTGCCGTCCCGGAAAAAACCCCCGATGAAAAATCGGGTGTGATCGGACAGGTGCTGCCCATAGTCGAAATCGTAGCGGGTTTCATCGAAATCCAAGCCCCTGGAGACACTGACGCTGCCGCCCTCCTCTTGGCCCGTCCTGGAAATGAAGTTGACGATGGCACCCGGCGAGTTGGAACCCAGGACCGATGCGGCTCCGCCCCGTACGGCTTCGATGTGATCGAGCGCTCCGTCGATTTTCAGGTACATGTCTGGTGTCACGAACGCGTAGTCGCCGTTGAGCAACACGGGCAGGCCATCTTCCTGAAACCCAACATACCGGCTACCGCCCGCCGAAATCGGGATACCGCGTACCGTGACATTGGTATTGCCCTCGCCGGCGGATGCCTCGGAATGGATGCCGGGAATATCCCTCAGAGCATCCGCCGCACTGTTGGGTGCGGCAAACTGAATTTGCACCGGATCCAGAGTACTGATGGAACTGCTGGACTTCATCTTGGTGGTCGGAAGTGAGACGCCCGTGACGACGATTTCCTCCAGATTGACGTCGTTGCCGCTGCCGCCAGCAACGGCTGCCGGTGCATCATTCGCGGGTTTGTCGGTGTCCGCCGGCAGTGCCGCTGCGGACTGAAAGATTGCGATTGAAACCGCTGCCGCGATGATCGATCCACTCGAGTTTTTCATGGACGTATCCCCCAAATCTGACGTTGTTGTATCGCTGGCTCAGGCTCATCGAGTCCAAGCTCAGGGTAAAAAAATAACATCGATCACAATCGAAATCAACAATCGATTGTAATTTACATCGAAGAGACGGCTTTATGGCCCCAGCACATGGCTAAACGAATCACGAACAGAAGCATTTACAATCGATTGCGAATCACTGCGTGCCCCTGCACGAACGCTAGGCTGTTTTCGGCGGTGCCGAGGTGAAATACAACCGCTGAACGGCAGCATCGTCGGTCGAGTAGCTCAACTCATACTCGGCAGTCGCCAGCTGCACTTTCAGTTCCGCAAAGTGATCGCCGAGGGACCACCGCATGGCGATGGCAGCGGCATGCGATTCCTGCAGAGAAAACTCGCCTGAAAACGCCGGATGCTCGTTGCGCAAGCGGATGAGAACGATGAGATCTTGGACTACCGGCCGCGTCAGTTGGAGCTCGAGTTCGGCTCGATCGTAGTAATGCCGATTGATATCCCGGCCGACCCCCGTACGGCCCAGCAGTTGCACGTCGTTATGCCCGGCCACGAGCCCAACGTAATAGACTTGCGGTATGCCGGGCAGAAAAAATTGAATCGCTCGCGCCAGAAGGTAACGCCGCTCGTCCCGCGCCATCGCATCAAAGAAAGTGCAATTGACCTGATAGAGGTCGAGGTTCGAGGCGGCCGCTCCGGTCGCCAATTTGCTCTGACCGCCGCTGGCGGCATGGATGTGTTCGACCAACGCATCGATTTGTTCAGGCGGTACCAAGCCGGGATGGCCGGCGCGATCGCCGGGATCGGCGCCAATATCGATGATCCCAATTCCATCATGCGTGTCGAGGACGGTCACCGCGTTGTTCGGTCGAATCCGAATCCAATTCTTGAGATATTCGGCAGTGCCAAAGGCAAAAGCGTGCAGCACCAGCGGCGGCAAGGCAAAGTCATAGACCCAATCGACGTGGGAAGCGATCTCGATTTGCCTCCTGAAGTAGGCATGCACTTCGACCAGGACTTCGATCCCGAGCGCGCCCGCGCTCGCCGCAATTTCGCCAATAAATTCAAAGGTCTCCGGAAGCATGAAACAGCTCGTGCCCGGCTTCTTGACCGCGTAGCCCACCGCGTCCAGGCGGACCATGGTCACCCCGCTGTCCGCAATCGTCGAGAGGATACGCTGCAAGTAGCTCTTCCCGAGGGGATGCCGCACATCGATATCGATCTGATGGGGCGTAAACGTCACCCACAGCGTGACGCGCTGGCCGGTTTGCAGCGTGATTTCGACGAACGGCTCGCCGCGGCGCGGACGGTAGATGGCGGCCAATTCGGCAGCGCTTGCGCCGCGCGGAAAGACCGCTTCCCGGGTCAAGAATAGACCACTGTATTGCGAAGCCGAGCCGTGCTCCAGGTAGTCCAGGAACTGCGGGGAGCCGTCCGAGATATGATTGACGATGACATCCGCCATCACCTCGAAGTCGAGGGACAATTGCTTGATGTCGGCCCAATCGCCGAGCCGCGGGTCGACCTGACAATGGTCGATTGGATCGAATCCGGCGTCGGCACCATCGATGGGGCAGTAAAAAGGCAATAGATGCACCGCGCCGAACAGATGTTGCAGCGGGCCGCGCAGCAAGTCATGCAAGTCTGCAATTCGGCCGCCGCCGAACCGATCTACGTATGCAATGAGGTGGACTTTATTCTTCATGACCGCTCGATCGGTTTTTCTGTGGCGGGAAGATACTACGGATTACAATCGATTGCCATCGGGCAGGTATCGCCTCCCAGCGTGGCAACATGAGGCGCAGCGCCGCGAATATGTCGGCCAAGTTCGATTACACTAATGAGATCGCCTTTTGCCTGTGAAGGATCGAATGAAGAAGAAGTCTCAGCGCCCCGCCTCGCCGAAACCGGCCGCTCGCCGCAAGCTCGCACCCTCCGTGGAGGGTAAAGTACAAATGGAAGATATCGCGCAGTTGGCGGGGGTTTCACGGTCCACCGTATCCCGTGCCCTGAGCCACAGCCCGGTGGTCAACCTGGAGACCCGGGAACGAATCGAAAGACTGGCGCGCTCGCTCAATTACTCCATCAATGTGGGCGCGAGAAATCTTCGGCTGCAGCAGAACCGGACGGTCGCCGTCGTGCTGCCGTTCGATGCCAATACCCATCAGAGTGTATCCGATCCGTTTTTCGTCAGTCTGATGGGTAGCTTGGCCGACGCTCTGACGGCGCGGGGCTACGATATGCTGGTGTCCCGGATCGACGCGGAGCGGTTGGACCTCGCCGGTGACCTGGCGGCGTCCGGACGAGCCATCGGCGTCATTTTGGTCGGTCAATGGCATCACCATGATCAGATCAACGATCTCGCGGCACGTCGATCGCCCATCGTCGTCTGGGGTGCCCATCTTCCGCAGCAATTCTACTGCACGATCGGCGGCGACAACATTGCGGGCGGCATCCTCGCCACCGAACATCTGCTCGCCACGGGCAATCGCAGAATTGCATTTTTCGGCGACATCGGGTTGCCCGAAGTTGGACATCGCTTTGCGGGCTATGAGCAAGCATTGTCGCGCAATGGCGTCGCTTGCGCTGCCGAACTGGTCTGTCACACACCCTTCGTCGATGGCAGCGCCTGCGCAGCCGTTGCGGCACTCATCGACAAGGGAATTCGATTCGACGCTATTTTCGCGAGCAGCGACTTGCTCGCGATGGAAGCGATCCGTGCGTTGCGTGAACGCGGGCTCCGGGTGCCGCACGACTTTGCAGTGGTCGGGTACGATGACATCGCCGTGGCCCGCTACTATCACCCGTCCCTGACGACCATACGACAGCCGGTGACGAGCGGCGGCGAAGCCCTGGTGGAGGCCCTATTGAAGCTCTTGGATGGCAAACGCGTTGCATCGCAAATTCTACCCACCGAATTGATCGTTCGCGAGAGCAGCGTCAAGCCCCCAGCGGCATCGTGACGCCGTACTCACGGGCATCTTGCCGCAAGAGTACACCGCGAGTCGGCTGGCGCACGCAGTTGTAGAGCAAGCCGATCAGCAACAGCGCTGCAAATAGGGTGGCCATCGAAAAGGCGTACTTCGGTGAATCGAGAGCATCGATTACCGCAGCCATCGCCAGCGGCCCGAGCACTGCGCCGCCGCACGTGAAAAACAAGATGACTCCCGCCACGGCGCCGTGTTCGGACTTCTGAAAGCAACTGATCCCCTTGGAATTGAGAGTGGGGTAGATTACCGACATGAACAAGCCCGACAAGGGCAGCAGCACCACACCCGCGCGCACGCCCCCGAAGGCGCTGCCGCCCAGGCACAGCAAGATGGCCAGGCTCATGAACGCAAGCACCCAACTCCAATCATATTTCGCCAGCATCCAGCCGCCGAGAAAACGGCCGGCCGCGCGTAAAAGAAAGAACACCGATATGGCATAGGCCGCCAACAGGGCCCAGGGCCCGCGGTAGTCGGCGAGGTAAAGCGGTCCCCAAACATAGACGGACGCCTCGATCGCCACATACAACAACACTGCGGACCCAAAGGCGAGCGCGTACGGATTGCGCATCATGCGCAGCGTGCGGCGCAGATCCACCGACTCCTCGGATGCCTGCATGGTGCGCGGATACCGAACCGCCAAGGCAATCAGAATGAGCACTGCGCACAATGTCCCGGCGATGGCATACAGCCACTTCCAGGACACGTCGTGGTTGATGAGTGACGTGACGATCGCCGGACCGATGATCGCGCCGACGCCGAAAAAACCTTCCACCAGGTTCATGGTCGACGTGTGCTCGGTCGTGGACGAGGAGATGTCGCCGATGAGCGCCAGCGCGCCGGTCTTGAATATTCCGATCGACACGCCCGAAATGGCCAACAGACACAAGAAGTAGGCAAAGGAATTGCCGAGCACGAACAGGTAGGAAATGACCGCAAAAATGGTCAAACCGAGCACGATCGTCTGCTTCCGGCCAAACCGATCCGCAAGGAAACCCAGCAGAACGGCGGAAATGGCAATCGCGGCCATGGTGGCGTAGTGAAACGCCCCCGCCGCCGTCAGGCTGAGGCCAAATTCCTTGACGATCTGGGGGATGATGACGCCGACGGAATCCGTCGTCATGGCAAACATCATGAACATCAAGAACGTCAGCCAGCGGATGAAGGACATGTTTTGGCGGCCGGACTTATTCATCTGAAGCGCCCCCGCGCGTTCGTGCAACGACACCCAAGGCAGCTCGAATCTTTTTCCCTGCAGCCAATCTATGATAGTTTACAATCGATTGCAAGTCGTGCCGCTGGCACGACGATTGACCTACGCCACGTCGCTTGATGAAATTCCTCCGTGCCTCTCTCGCCATTCGGAGTACAAGCCGTCGGCGACTCGGGTTTTGGGGAAACGATATGTATCTAATTTGCGGCGAAGCCCTCTATGACGTATTCGTCGACCCGCCGGCGGCCGATGCGCGAGGGAAGGTAAACCTGTTCGCAAAGGCGGGTGGCTCGCCATTCAACGTGGCAATCGGGCTCGCACGACTCGGTTGCGCAGCATCGTTGGCCACCGAAATTGCTTCCGACGCCCTCGGACGCAACCTCGACACCCGCTTGCAAACGGAAGGCGTGGATTGCCAATTCATCCGACGGACCGCCACCGCGACCGCGCTTGCCATGGTGGATATCGGCCCGACAGGGGCGCCACGATACGTATTCTATGGTCTCGATCGAGCGCTCTTTCATCCTGATATCGCCGCCGTAAGACGGCGATGGCACTCTTTGCATGGCATTCACGTGGGTTCGATTCCCATCGTGTCCTCACAATCGGCGCACCATCTTCTCGAACTCGTGGCTGCCGCACCGGATCGGATTCTCATCAGCCTGGATCCCAATGTGCGCCTCGCGATCGAGCCCAGCATTGCGCGCTGGCGCGACGCCGTTGAAAGGTTTCGTCGATATGCGCATCTGATCAAGGTCAGTGAAGAGGATCTTGGGCACCTGTACGGCACGCCACTCGATATAAGTGCAATCGCCAAGGACTGGCTCGCCCATCGCTGCTCGTCGGTTGTCGTGACGCGTGGGGAGCGCGGTGCGACCGTATTTTCCAGGTCAGTGGGTACATTCGACATAGCCCCTGTGCCCGTGATAGTCGCCGATACCGTTGGAGCGGGCGACAGTTTTCAGTCGGCCATGCTGGCCTGGCTGTCCGACCATCATCGTGTGTCGCCGCCAGAACTGGCGAGCCTGTCCGCGGATGAGCTGCTGGCGATGGGACGATTCGCGGCGCGCGCCGCCGCCGCTACGTGTCGTCACCGGGGACCCGAGTTTCCTTCCCGCAAGGCGCTGGAACTTCGTGACGATCGACGCTGAAGGCGGGGTTTCGATCCGCTCATTTTGAGTCGCCCCATCGCCAACCCGGGGGTTCTCCCTTCACATAGCAAATCAAGAGCAGCAGAACCACCATGAAAAGATTGAAGCTCAGGAATACGGCCAGATGAGCCGGCATCAGGCGAATTCCCGCCACCGCGATTGCAGCGAACCAAATGACTAGCACCGCCCACCCCTGCCATTTCGTGGGCGGCCCCCATCCCCATCCATAACGCTTCGCGGGGAACCAATAGCGACGGTCATCCTGGGGCATGCGGCAGCCTATCATCACCTCGCCTGCCGCGCGCCTTCATGCGGCGCGAGCCTTCGCGCCCGGATACGTCGGGGGAATGGTCGCGCTGAATTCTTGTCGCCACCCCTCTGAGGGCGAGCCGGCCACTGCAAACACCGGCAGACGCCCGCAGCGATACAGTTTTCCCGATGGGCCCGCGAGTCCATACGGCCAACCGCGCGCGATCTTGGGCGTACGCAGGTCATAGACATAGGCATCGAACGGTAGCCCTGCCAGCCAACCGCGGATCCGTTCATCCGCTTCGCGAACCTCATAGGGGCGGCGCGCGAGAGCATGACGCCGGCCCCACACGGTCCGTGCTTGGGCCGAAAGATCCTGCAGCCATTTGAGTGTCTCGCATCGAGTCGCACAGCGCCGCAAAGTGCCGAGAAACTCCGCCAAATCGTCACTCACGTATATCGCCACTTTGGGGTCCGGAAACACACACCAGATCGGACCCGGCAGATCCTTCTCGCCGAGCTCGCCGATCCAACGGCGACCGCTATCGTCGATTGCCAGGGTGAGGCAAGGCTGGAACACGGGGCAAGACTCTTCGGGAAACCAGCATCCGGTAAAGTCGATGTTGCCGATCTCTGTATCAGCAAGCCCGCAGCAAGTCTCGAGCAATGACCCCAGCGCGGGGCTGATGATCGCAGGGGATGAGCATCCCAGGCTGTGAATTGCTTCCGGGCGAAGGCCGGGCAGAGCTCTCACCGGTAGGGGCCTGCCGTGGGCGTCGACCCAGGGCGCCGAAACCAAAGGTGTCATCGTGTCAGCGGTTGACATGTTGAGTACCTCTTTTGAATTACGTGCCGACTGCCTGCATCGCAACCGACGACGGCCAAAGACAGGGGGGAAATTTAGCGCAGAAATAGAATTTTTCAAGAGTGAGTTCCTCGGTTCGAGGGACTCGTACCGGGTCTTGGCAGGCTTTCATTTCGCACTGCAGCATGGCGATGTCCTGAACGTAGGTTGGCGGCTACAGCGGGAGCCGGCATGCGCGACCTCGTACGCCGAACGCGGACCTGGCATGGTGCCGGACGACCGCGGCGGGATGAAATCAATTAAGGAATATCGTGGCTGATATGAAGAAATCTCGCGTGCGCGAGGGAAGCGCGGAAGCGCACGGGGCGATTTGGGATGGCAAGGGCACGAACTTTACGTTGTTCTCCGCGAATGCCACCAAGGTGGAGGTCTGCCTGTTTGATTCGGCAGGCGGCACGGAACTCGAGCGCATCGTGCTCCCTGAATACACGGACCTCATATGGCACGGTTACATTCCCGATGTGCACCCGGGCTCCGTGTACGGACTTCGGGTGCACGGACCCTACGAGCCGAGTGCGGGGCACCGCTTCAACCCCAACAAGTTGCTGCTCGATCCCTACGCGCGCGCACACACCGGCCAGGTGAAGTGGTCGCCGGAATGTTTCGGCTACATCGTCGGCGCCGAGAACACGGACTTGTCGTTCGATGAACGCGACAGCGCCCCCTTCATGCCGAAATGCGTGGTCGTAGATCCCAATTTCGATTGGCACGGCAAACCGCGCGCCAAGGGGCTGCCATGGGATAACACCATCATCTACGAAGCTCACGTGAAGGGTTTCACCAAGCTTCATCCCAGCGTTCCGCCCCATCTGCAAGGCACGTATGCGGGCCTCGGCGTCAAGGAGGTCATCGACTACGTCAAATCATTGGGCGTCACGGCCATCGAATTGCTGCCCGTGCATACCTTCGTCGATGACAGTCACCTATTGGATCGCGGCCTCAGAAACTACTGGGGCTATAACAGCATCGGCTTCTTCGCACCGGACCCTCGCTATGCGTCGGCGCCGGACCAATGCCTGCGAGAATTCAAGGAAATGGTGGCGCGTTTCCACGATGCGGGGCTCGAAGTCATCTTGGACGTGGTGTACAACCACACGGCCGAGGGCAACGAGCTCGGCCCCACCTTGTCCTTCAAGGGCATCGACAATGCCAGCTACTATCGCTTGCTCCCCGACCCGCGCTACTACATCAACGATACCGGCACCGGCAACACCTTGAATCTCTCCAATCCGGCCGTTATCGAGATGGTCACCGACAGCTTGCGATACTGGGTCAATGAGCTGCACGTCGACGGCTTTCGCTTCGATCTGGGCACGATCTTGGCGCGTGAGCCCAACGGCTTCGACAATCAAAGCGGCTTTCTCAAGGCGTGCAATCAGGACCCGGTGCTGCGCACGGTCAAACTCATTGCCGAACCGTGGGATTGCGGCCCCGGCGGCTACCAAGTCGGGGGCTTTCCCCCGGGGTGGGGTGAATGGAACGACCGCTATCGCGACACGGTGCGCGATTTTTGGAAAGGCAGCGCCTCGGTGGCGGAGGTCGCCAAGCGCTTGACAGCGTCGGGCGAGGTTTTCAATCGACTCGGCCGCCGCCCATGGTGCAGCATCAATTTCGTCACTGCGCACGACGGGTTTACTCTCAACGACGTGGTGTCGTACAACCATAAGCACAACGAAGCCAATGGCGAGAACAACCAGGACGGCAGCAATGACAACCATTCCTGGAATTGCGGCGTCGAGGGTCCCACCGAAGATCCAACGATCAATCAGCTGCGCGAGCGGCAAATCAGAAACATGCTGTCCACCTTGCTGCTTTCGCAAGGTACACCGATGTTGCTGGCGGGCGATGAATTCGGCCGCACCCAACAGGGCAACAACAACGCTTACTGCCAGGACGATGAGATCAGCTGGCTGGATTGGAATCTGTCCGACAAGGGTAGATCCCTCCTGCACTTCACTCAGACCCTGTGCGCGCTCCGGCATGAATATCCGATTTTGCGGCGCAACCGCTTTCTGACAGGCGCCTACGACGAAGAACTCGACGTCAAGGATCTGACGTGGATCAATGCCGCGGGCGACGAGATGCAGCAATCCCATTGGAACGATCCGGTCGCACAATGCTTCGGCATGCTCATCGACGGTCGCGCGCGACCATCCGGGGTTCGCCAGCGGGGTACGGAGGCGACGCTGCTCATCGTCATGAACGCCTATCACGACTTCGTGGAGTTCACGCTGCCGGCGGCAAGCGGCGGCGGCAGCTGGAAGTTACTGATCGACACCAACGTCACGAAACAAACTGCAAGCTTCGAAGGGGTGCCGGGCGATCAGTATGGCGTGACCGCGCGCTCCTTGGTCCTGTTTGCATTGTTGCCTGCATGAAAGCACTCATCTTTGATTTGGACGGCACCTTGGTTGATACCGTGTACAGCCACGCGTTGTCATGGCAGCGCGCTCTGGCGGAGGCCGGTATCGACACGGATACGGCACGCCTGCATCGACGCATTGGAATGGCCGGCGATCTTTTGATGAAGGAATCGGCGCGCGAGGCGGGTAAAAAAATTTCGCGCACCACCATGGAAGCTGCCGATAAGCGGCACGCCGAGCTATTCGCGCGGCTGGAACCGAACCCCCGTCCCCTGGAGGGCGCCGTTCTGCTACTGCAGAAACTCAGGCAGAACGGCATTCCCCATGGCATTGCCACGTCGGGCAAACGAGAAAGCATTGAGCCTGCGATCGCCGCTCTCAAATTGCCCCGCAGCGCTGTCGTGGTTGACGGGTCGAGCGCGAAACAGGCTAAACCGGAGCCCGACCTCTTCATCCAGTGTCAGGACCGCCTCGCCGCTGCTCAGCGGGATTGTTTTGTGATCGGAGATGCCACCTGGGATATTTTAGCCGCGCGCCGCGCCGGCATCCTCGCCGTCGGGCTGATGAGCGGGGGCTTTGGAGAAGACGAGTTATACCGCGCCGGGGCATTTCGCGTGTACCGCGATCCCAAGGAGCTGCTCGGCGCGATCAGCCAATTGGGCATTTCCTGTAGGGCGCGATTCCCGCTAGGAATACTGAGACCCGAGATCGAAGAACAGGGGAGCATGGGGCGCGCTCCCCTCCTTGCGCACATTGGCGCGGGTCACGAGCCTGCGCACCGTGGCCTCGACGCGCTTGGGAGTTCCTAGGTCGGTCCACCCACAGTCCGGCACTCGAAGCACTTGCAATCGGTTGGCCTGAAGTTCGAGGATGTCCTGCGAGAAGTCTATCGGCTCGATTCTATCGTAAAAATGACGTAGGGATTCGGCCTGCCCCGCCGCATCGCTTCGCAGTATCTCGCGCATCTCACAGACGGCGTCGGCACGCTCCTCGGCAAACAGCTGCAGCAAGGCCTTCACCGATCCCACGAGAATGAAAAGATTCCACAACGCGCCGAGCGATATCAACTCCCTCGCCCACTCTTGGTTGGGCTTTTCTATGAAACCAGAGATGGGTGCTGGTTTCTCGACAACCTTGTCGGCCGGAAGAATATATCCCAGCTCAGAATCTGGGCTCTCTGGATCGGCGCCCAACAAATACGTTGCGGAGGCGTTCGCGCCGGCAAGATTGGCGGCGATGCGAAGTACTCTCGTAATCGACTCCTCATCCCGGAAGTAATGGTCCGCGGGTAGCAGGATGAGCGTCGCGTCGGGATTTCGCTTTTCGAGCGATAAGAGGGCCAACAGGATGCCGAATGCAGTCCCTTTATTGTGGGGCTGCACGAATACATTCATTTTGTTCAGGCCGCTTACCGCCGAAGCCCACCATTGTCGGTGTTGAGCGGCGACGACCGTGCAGACATGCGAGGGCATGGCAACCGACCCGGCACGCTTCAAGGCATCTTGCAGCAAGCACGACGATCGCTCTAGCGAGCAATATTGCTTGGGAATGACGATGCCCTGACGATTGGTCGTTATCTTGCGAAGCCGCGTACCTTCGCCGCCCGCCAGTACGACAGCCCAGGTGTCCATCATTTGCCTCACGGTTACTCCCCGCCGTTAGTTGTAATGGCAATGAATGTGCTGCACAGCCCGCGTCGCCCACCAGTGGAGACAATAGGAAACTCTTGTCGGACTGCGCCGATGCGGGGCGTGTCGGCACCCGTACCGTGCCTTCACGCGGCTCGATGCGCCGACTGATTCGGACTGTCGAAGGAGACCATCTGGGCTGCCGCGGCTTCGGATATTTCATCGGTCCATACGCGGAACGTTTGCAGCCACGCCGTGCCAAAGGCCGTACTGATCGCCACGTCGCCGGCATCGCGACCGCGCGCGATGATGATGCGGCCGATTCTTCGCGCGTTGTTCCGTGGATCGAAGACATGCCACGCGCCGCCCAAGAAAACCTCCATGCAGCCGGCGAAATCCATGGGCGCATCGACAGGCGGTACGCCGATGTCCCCCAGATACGTGGTGCAATACCTCGCAGGGATGTTCAGACAACGGCAGAAGGCAATGGCCAAATGCGCCAAATCCCGACAAACGCCTTGCCGCTCGCGGAAAGTATCGAGCGCCGTTTTCGTGGGCCGCGCAAACGGGTAGCCGAAAGTCACCTCTTGGTGGACGAAGTCGCAAATGGCCTGTACCCGTCCCCACCCCGGCGATAGGTGCCCGAACAGACGCCATGCGTCATTCATCAGCAGGTCCGTCTCGCAGTAGCGGCTCGCCAGCAAGTACTGGAGGGTGTCCGGAGGAAGATCGCGGACCGCCTGTTCGGCGGCGGCCCAGTGCGCCGGTTCTGGCGCACCGGCGTCCTCCATGATCCCATCGGCCGTCACACGCAAAAGCCCCGGGGGGGCTTCCAGTCGCGTGCAGGTATTGCCAAATGCATCGGCGTAGAACACCAGCGGAACTGCCGGGTCCGTGCGCATGACGTCCGGCCGCGCCAGCACTTGAGTTCCCTGCGGCTGGCAGTGCAGCGCGAAAATCATGGGGGTCAGCTGCGGGACGCTATAGACCAACTCATAGCCGAACCGAATTTTCACAAGTCACCTCCGCCCTCCCGGGCTAAGCGAAAGGCCGTCGACCTCTTCCTCGGTGGCGCACTTTACCGGGACCCTTCAAAAATTCAGTCGTCATCCGCCTACTTGTCGGGTCGGTGTTTCCCTCACACAGGCGTTGCGGCGACGGTGGTGACAGCACGCGAAATGAGCCCGAAGCGTTCGCGGCGCGCCCGAGGATTTCGGGTAGCGCGGTAGCGCTACCCACCAAGATTGCGAGCAACCCGCTGCGTCGCTCGCTACACTCGGATAGCACGCTGGGGATTGGAGCGCTCCAATGAGAAAACGAATTCGATCTTGGGTGACCGTATGGCTGCTTCTGCTCGGCTTGCCGATCACTGCCGCCGAGGTTGATAAGCCCTCCGTCGTGGTTTTCGCCGCGGCGTCTCTGACCAACGTGCTGCAAGAACTGGGCGATCGGTTCACCAGAGAATCGTCGATTCCAATCAAATTTTCGTTCGCGGGGAGCTCCACCCTGGCCAAACAAATCGAAAGCGGTGCGCCGGCCGATGTGTTTTTTTCCGCGGATATCGAGTGGATGGATTACCTGCAAACCCGAAAAATGATTCAAATTGCGACTCGACACGATGTGTTGGGCAATCGTTTGGCTCTAGTGGCACCCGCCGACAGCAAGATCGAACTCAAGATTGGACCCCTTTTTCCACTTGCCGCCACGTTGGGCAAGGGTCGCTTGGCCACCGGTGATCCGGATTCGGTGCCGGTGGGCCGCTATGCACGCGAGGCGCTCACAAAACTCGGTGTTTGGAACGCCGTGGAGCATCGTCTGGTGCGCGCCGAGAACGTGCGTTCGGCGTTGGCGTTTGTCGATCGGGGCGAGGCGCCGCTCGGCATCGTGTACGAAACCGACGCTCTCGTCGACAAGCAAGTACGGGTGGTCGATATATTCCCCGACGATAGCCATGCGCCCATTACGTACCCGATTGCACTGACGACGGTGGCCAAGGCGGACGCGGCCAAGTTCTTAGACTACGTCCGCGGGCCGATCGGCAATACCGCTTTCAAGAAGTACGGCTTTATACCGCTGCACTAAAAGTGTCGGCATCCTCATGCGGCCCGGGCGCTACTATAGTCAGCTATGAAAATCGCTACCTACAATGTGAATAGTATAGGCGTGCGCCTACCGAACCTGCTGCGCTGGCTTCGAGAAACCGAGCCGGACGTCGTCTGCCTGCAGGAATTGAAGGCGCCGCAGGAAAAGTTTCCGGAAGCCGCCATTCGCGAGGCCGGTTACGGAATCATCTGGCATGGGCAGAAAAGCTGGAACGGTGTCGCCATTCTCGCGCGGGGTTGCGAACCGGAGGAGATACGGCGCGCACTGCCGGGCGATCCCGACGATGTTCATAGCCGATACATCGAGGCCACGGTCAGCGGTGTCGTGATCGGCTGCCTATACCTTCCCAACGGCAACCCCGCGCCCGGCCCAAAATTCGAATACAAGCTGCGCTGGCTCAATCGCCTGCAGGCGCATAGCGCCGAACTACTCCTGTCCGGCGCCCCGGTGGTACTCGCCGGCGATTACAACGTGATACCGACCGAAGCCGACGTATACAAGCCCGAGCGCTGGCTGGACGATGCCTTGTTTCGGGTCGAGGTTCGCGAGGCTTTCGCGCATCTCACCAAACACGGGTGGGTGGATTCGTTGCGCGCCATTCATCCCACGGAGACGATATATACGTTCTGGGACTATTTTCGCAATGCGTACGGCCGCGATGCCGGACTGCGCATCGATCATCTCCTTCTGAGTCCCAGTGTTGCGAAACGCCTGGTCGATGCCGGCGTGGATCGGGAAGTGCGCGGCTGGGAAAGGGCAAGCGACCACGCGCCCGTATGGGTAAAGTTGCAAGCCTCGACTGCGCGCTGACGCTGCGGCGGTACCCGGCTGAGGTTTCGGAGACACATTTCATGTCGTTGCATGCCTGGTTTGCCTTCATAGGAACATCCATGATCCTCATCGCCATCCCTGGGCCGACAATTCTGACCGTGATTAGCTATTCCCTATCTCAAGGACGTCGCGCGAATATCCCCGTGGTCGCCGGCGTCGCACTGGGCGACTCCACGGCCCTGGCTCTATCCATGCTTGGCCTCGGTGCGCTGCTGGCCGCTTCCTCATTTTGGTTTGCGGCAATCAAAACGGTCGGAGGCTCGTACCTACTATATCTCGGAATTCGTCTGCTGCGGGCTGGTGCCAGCCCTGAAAAACATTTAGACCTTGCACCACGTATGCCAGGCTGGAAGCTGTTCGCCAACGCCTACTTAGTGGCTGCTCTAAACCCGAAGGGAGTAATTTTCTATGTGGCATTTCTCCCGCAATTTGTAAATCCATCAGTTGACGTTGCGCGACAGCTCTGGACGCTCGCGCTGACATTTGTAGGGTTGGCCATTGTGAATGCCACGCTATATTCGGCATTTGCCGCTTCGGCCCGCGATTTCCTCACGTCACCTCGCATACGACGGCGGTTTGACTTCGTGGGGGGTTCGTTACTCTCCACAGCGGGTATCTGGGCTCTTGCGGCTAAGCGGCCAAGCTAGCCCGCCGTCAACCGCCGAACGAGCGATGAGCGAATCTGAAGTCGAGGGAAATTGCCACCATCGCAGCGTTAGCGGCCATGGGTAACGCCAGGCCTCAATTGGAGGTACACATCGCGGCTGCCCTGAATGTGGGTTGCTCCCGACAGGAAGTCGTCGAAGTGATGATGCAAATGGCAGTGTATGCCGGATTTCCCGCAGCACTGAATGGTCTGTACGCGGCGAAAGAAGTGTTCCGCAATTGCGACGTGGCCCAGCAAAAATGAATCACTCTGACATCGCATCTCGGCCGCGCGCGAACGCCGTTGCGCTGGCGATGCTGGCGATGCTGGCGGTTTTGCTGGCGGCTGCGGTGCAATCCACGATGCCCGGATGTTTGCACCAAGCGGGTGCGGTATGGACCGAGTAACGACCACGCTATATGTCGAGCGTTCCATGAGTGCCGCGTCGCGAGCGGAATTGCCGGAATCCCGCACGTCCAGGCGCGTTCACGACGGCGAACTCTTCGATTTGGCATATCAGTAGGCCCGGACGGAACGCCCGGAGACAGTTCGCCAGTCGACGTGAGGCTCAACGAATGAAGAACTGGGAGAGAAAGTACCAGCTCCCGCTGTTCCGATAGACCCCTTGGAGTAATTATCATGGCAGTTTGGTCCATTGTTCGTTTCAAAGTATTGCCAAACTACAAGATCGACGTGTCCTTTGCCGACGGCACGACCGGGGTGGCGGACCGCGCCCCGCGACTCTCACAGGGACCGCTGGGTGACGGATTCGACGCCCTGTGCGATGAGACGGTACTCGCAAAGGCATACTTGGAGCACGGCGCTTTAATATGGCCAGGTGGCATCGATTTGGCGCCGGATGCGATGTACCAGCGCATTCGAGAATCAGGCACTTCCACGCTCGCGGCAAAGAACAGAAAGGTTGCATGAGGGATCCTCGGCGTACCGGATTTACCCTTGACGTCCCGGGCGTTCCACCTCAGGCCATTTCGCGGCATTGCTCCGTCACATGCTCGCGGATGATCTGCGCCAACCGCAGCGCACCCGGACCGGCGTAGTCGCGGTCGGCAAATACGAGGTACAGATCGCCCCAACGCTCGGCGCCCTCGCGCAGCGGCAGCGGTTTGAGTTCACCGCGTTCCAATTCGCCGAGCACCGTCTCCTCCGGAAACCAGGCGAAACCGAGTCCCATGCCGGCGGCGTGAATCGAAGTGGCCTTTTGGCTCACCGTCCAGCTCTGCTCCGCGCCCAACCAGCTGCCGCTGCGGCGCTGGCTCCCGGTGTCGCGGATTACCAGGTGCCGGTGCTTGCGCAGATCTTGCAGTGTCAACTCGCGTCCGAGCTGGTGCAGCGGGTGCGCTGGGTGGGCCATGGCGAGGAAACGCAATCGCATCAGCTGATCGCCGACGAAGCCCCGCGGCACCTGCGAGCAAATCGCCAGCTCGACTTTGCGCTGTAGCAGCGCTTCCTCGGTACCGCTGAGCACGCTCTCGTACAGCTCGATGCGAGTTTGCGGTCTCTCCTCGCCAAACCGCGCGAAGCATTGCAGCAACAGCCACGTGGGGAAGATGATCTCGACCGCCAGTCGCAATTCCGGTTCCCAGCCGGCGGCGAGGCTTCCGGCGGCCCCCTCCAGCGCACCGGCTTCCTCCAACAACGCTTTGGCGCGGCGATACAGCACCTCGCCAGTTGCCGTGAGACGCGCCTTGCGGCCCACCATTTCGAATACCTTGACCTCGAGCAGCGATTCGAGTCGTTGCACCCCATAGGTGACCGCTGACTGACTTTTGTGCAGTACCGCGGCGGCCTGGGCGTAGCCGCCGGCATCGACCACAGCCAGCAGGGACCGCCACTGCTCCAGGGAAATACGCGGGTGAGCCGTCATTTATTCATTCACTAGATAGGTAGACCCTAAATATTCGGCTTTTTTATCAACTAAATCAATACTTAAATACACACAGCGAAGGTGTCGCCGAGCCCAATTAGGAGAAATGCACAATGAGTACCCGAGCCCTGCTTCACGTCATCGAGTCGACGCCTACGTCCGACGGCGCCGGTGTCAAACTGCGCCGCAGCCTGGGCAGCCAGCGCGGCGTGCATGTGGATCCGTTCCTGATGCTCGACGAGTTCTATTCCGACGATCCGGATGACTATATCGCCGGCTTCCCGGCGCATCCGCATCGCGGTTTCGAAACAGTCACCTACATGCTTGACGGGCACATGCGCCACGAGGATCACCTCGGCAATCGAGGCGACCTCGGCCCGGGCGACGTGCAGTGGATGACGGCGGCGCGCGGCATCATCCACTCGGAGATGCCGCAGCAAAGCGAAGGCCGTATGCGCGGCTTTCAACTGTGGCTCAACCTGCCGTCGAAGGAAAAGATGAAGCCGGCCGGCTATAGAGACATCCCCGCCATCGCGATCCCCGTGGTAACGCTGCGGCATGGCGGCGAAGCGAAAGTCATTGCCGGAACGCTGCTGCTGGACGGCGATGCGATCACTGGCCCGGTCAACGGTAAGGGCGTCAAGCTCACCACCGATCCGTTATACCTCGACGTGCGCCTGCCGGCGGGCGTGCACTTCGACGCGCCGCTGGCCGCGGGTCGCAATGCATTCCTCTATACCTATGATGGCAGCGCCACGATTGGTCCGGAGGGCGAGGCCAAGCCACTGCCGCATCGTGCGGCCGGGGTTCTGTCGGATGGCGACGGTGTCCAAGTGCAGGCGGGACCCGAGGGCGTGCGCTTTCTGTTGCTGGCGGCCAAGCCTTTAGGCGAGCCCATCGTGCAATACGGCCCATTCGTGATGAATACGCGTGAGGAAATCGACCAGGCGGTCGACGATTATCGCAATGGGCGTCTGGGCACTGCAGCCTGACGCCGCGCGCGTTGTTTTAGTTAGTTTGAGGCCGTCTTCGATGTTGATCCCATCGACTTTCGCCGAGGCCGCGATTGGACGCGCAACGGGCCGCTTCTGGCAATCTCAGCCTCGCCTCCGACTAAGGTATTGTGCCAATAGTGCAGCTTGTTCAGGTCGGTTGAACATCGCATACAAATCCACCCAATCGTTCGGCCGCATCCACGGTAGTCCGTCGGCGTAGGTTACAGTTCGCGGATTGAAATCCCACCCCATCAATTGACCGTCGGCCGCGAGTACGCGCACGCCTGCAATCAAGTCCACGCTCGCATCAGCCTTAGCGCGAAAGCGGGAAAAGCGTATTGACATGTAGCTTGGATGTGACGCAGGTATCGGATCGCCGAATATGGTGGAAAGGCGTTTGTTGATCTCCTCAAATTCTTCAAGTGTGCAGATGATGTCTAAATCACGTGGCTCTGAATGCAAGCCCAGGTGAAACAATAGCAAGCTCCCGCCAATTCCCCATCGCAGGTCGGAAATCAGCGGGAAGATTTCATATGCCAGCATCAGGGGCGGCGGCCTGTTCATACGCTTAGGCTTAACCTTCCTGTTTAGGGAAACAATGAAGAATTTGGTTCCAATTGCGGCGCACCGAATTTACGTTTGGGAGTAGGACAGATGCACCCGATCTGCACTTCGGCGCAGAACACTCGCTTGGTTGGATCTTGCGCCCGATATGGTCTCAGAAAAGATTCCTCCAAAAAGGTGCCGCGGCTGTGGACATCTCATTGGGATGGATACCTGGTTTCGGGCTAAGTTTGCGCCCATGGATTAATAGATGGCGGCAATCTGGGCGTCGAACTGCGAGATCGGCCGGCCCCGCCGCCGCCGCTCGCTCACCAGCTCCGCATACGAACGTGCCGCGTCGCTGTCGAATGCGAGAATCCGCCCCGCGAATTCCTCTTTGAACATCGCTTCCGCCGCGACCTCAATGGCCCGGCGTCGACGTTCCGGCGGTAGCAACCGTACACCGTAGAGGATTTCGGCCTGTGTGAGGCTGGTTGTGAAAAACTCTGCACGGTCCCGGCTCGCAATCCACTGCAGCACGATCGGGGATGGCTGCGGCTTCATAACCTCGGACACGACGTTCGTGTCCAGCACGATCATGAGCCGATTTTCGGGGGCTTGCGAATCGGCGCCCGGTCCGGGACCTTGAGCTTGACCCCACCCAGTGCGCGAAACCGTCGCTGGAGCGCCTCACCGAGATTCGGCCCTTCCCCCGATTTGTCAGTGAGCACCGTGCGTAGAATATGGCGGACTTCCTCCTCCATGGAACGCTTCCGATGTGCCGCGCGGACCCGGAGACGCGCCTTCAGCTCATCATCGAGATTTCGGATGGTAATGCTCAACGAATGCATTGCAATCGTATACGGTTCTGCGGCCTGATTGCCCAGCGCCAGCCAAAATCGGCCAATTCGTCGCGCGTTTGCGCCCACTGCCGTGAAATTCGCCACGTCCGCGGGGTCGGTAGTTAAGCGAATCCGCTCAGCCCCCGGCGCCGCGCAAGCACCCGGGCGGCACCGTCAGTCCACCGAGTCGGCGGCGTCGAACCGTTCACTTCCGACGTAGCAAAAGAAGCGCCGATTCGCGGCACGGCCAAATATCGTCATGCCCAGCTTTGCGGCAAGATCATGGCCCATCGCCGTCACTCCGTTGCGCGATACCATGATGGGAATGCCGTTGTGGGCCGCTTTCATGACCATCTCGCTGGTCAATCGGCCCGTGGTGAAGAGGATCTTGTCGCCGCCGGCAACGCCGTGCAGCGCCATCCAACCCGCGATGGTGTCGATTCCGTTGTGCCGGCTCACGTCCTCGACGCACACCCACGGTTCGGCGCCTTGGAACAGGGCGCAACTGTGCACCGATCCCGCAGCACGATGAATGGCATCGTATTGCCGCATGGTGTCGAGCACACGCAGCAACGTGTCTCGTGAGATGCGCGCCGAAGCGGCTTCGGCAAACGTGACCGCCTCGACCTGCTTCATCACATCGCCGAACACCGTGCCCAGCGCGCAGCCCGTGGCTGCGAAGCCCAGGCCAGCGATCGCTGGCCTGCTCCCCGATTCGCCGCCGCGCAAGCCGGACCGCGTTTTCACAGCCGCTGCGCCCGGGGTCCAATCCACCGTAATGGACTCGATCTCGGCCACATCCCCAATGATGCGTTGATTGAGCAGATATCCCAAAACCAGCAATTCCGGGGCTGCGCCGAGAGTCATCAGCGTAACGAGTTCGCGATCATCGATGCTCACCGTGAGCGGCCGTTCAACCGGCACCTGGATGGATCGGCGGTCCCCCTGCTCATCGACGATCGGAATCTCGCGCAGCGGCTCGCACGAGGCGGCGCTGAGGTGCGGCGCGAACGGCACCGCGGGCAGCGCACCGGCTTCGGACTTCACAACCCACGCCAGGGCGTCACCCACGGCGATGGCGCCCCCTCGCTGTGCCTGCGGTGGCTCGCTCACAGCTTGGGTATGTGGAACCGGCTGATCATCAGCGAACCGGATAGGCCGAAGATCAGGACCAGCGGGTGCAAAACGTGGCCGGCGATGAAGATCTTGCCGAACCATAACCGCTCATCGATCGCTCCCAGGTAGGCCGCCAAGGTCAGCAGACACACCACGACGAAGGATGTCGGTATGGGTGTCCCCTGGAAGTATTTAACTTTGCCGGATCCCTCGGACAATTCTTCCGCCGTAACGTTGTAGCGAGCGAGGCGTGAGACGCCGCAGGCTACGAAGTAAGCGAGCACGATTCGATCGTACAGGCCTTGCATGCCGCAGCCATAGCCGATCATCGCCGGAGCGACGCCGAACGAAATCACATCGGCCAGGGAGTCCAATTCACGGCCCATGGCCGAACTCTTGCGCCGCCATCGTGCAATGCGCCCGTCGAGTACGTCGAACACCAATGCCGCCAACACCAGCGCCCCCGCAAAGTAGAGGTGCCTCACCTCCCCGGTTTGCACGTACGTTATGGTCGAAAAGAGTGCTGCCGTGCCGCCGATGGCATTGCCGAGCGTAAACCAGTCCGCGAGATGGAACTCGCGAATCATGGCGAAGGGCTTGCGCTGCGTATCGGTGCTCATGCGATATCATATGCTGAATCCCTTCCTTCAGTTCGTCCACGGGGCCGTCGCCGTAAAGCGACGTCGGACGAATCTGTATGCAAGTTGAGACATTCGCGTTCAACGTCGCTATCGTTTTTACTGTGGCGCCATGAACGCCTGCAACTCGAATTCGACCTTCATCTCCATCCAGGCACGAGCCCCCCGTCCGGCACGCGGTGGGTCGTGATGCGCGGGACCGACGAAGTTTTCGACCTGGCCGTTTTGGGCGCAGGTCCGGGCGGCTTGAGCGCGGCGGCGCGAGCGGCCCAGCGCGGCCTGTCGCACGTCCTGCTCGAATCCGCCGACAGGCACGCGAACACCGTCCAACAGTACCAACGCCGCAAACACGTCATGGCCGAGCCGAGTCTGCTGCCGCTGCGCAGCGACATCGCTTTCGCGGCCGGCCGGCGCGAGAGCATTCTGGAGGAATGGCAGGAGGGCATTCGGCGCGGCAACATCAACGTCCGCTACCGCTCGGAAGCCGTGCGCATCGAGGGGACCCACGGCGCGTTTCAGATAGCGCTCAAGGGCGGCGACACCATTCGTGCCAAAAATATCATCCTGGCTCTGGGCGTTCAAGGCAATCCACGCCGTCTGGACGTGCCGGGTGAGGATCACGCCTGCGTCCAAACGACCCTCGAATGCGCCGATGATCACCGCGACGAGCGGATCATCATCGTGGGTGGCGGGGATTCCGCCATCGAGAATGCCATCGGTCTGTCAGCGAACAATCATGTGATGATAATTCATCGCGGCTCGGATTTCGAAAAGGCGAAGCAATCGAACGCCGTTCGGATCCGCGCAGCCATTCAAGCCGGGAAGATCCAGTGCCACTTCCAAAGCCGCATCACTCGAATCGAGGACGATAAATCTTCGGCTCGCGCCGGCAGCCTCGTGAGGGTTGCGACGCCCGCCGGGGAAATTGCGGTTCGTTGCAGTCGAATCATCTTGCGGCTCGGCGCCATTCCGCCGCGTGGATTTCTGCAGCCCATCGGCGTGCGCTTCTGCTCCGAGGCCGCGGACGCATTGCCCGCGCTGTCGGCGCAATTGGAGTCCTCGGTGCGCGGCCTCTACATCATCGGCGCAATGGCCGGCTATCCGCTCATCAAGCAGGCCATGAACCAAGGTTATGACGTCGTCGAGCGGCTGCTCGGCAACGCGCTCGAACCGGCCGATCATCCCGTGCTGCAGTGCAAGCTGCGCTCGGCGCCGTTCGGACACGATGTCGACGAGGCCCTCGCCGTGATGCGCGAGCGAGTGCGCCTGTTCCGCCGGATCGCGGCGCTGGCGCTGCGCGAACTCATCATGGCGAGCACGGTTCGCGTGCCCGATTCAGGTCACGAGATATACGCGCGGGGCGAATACTTGGGTTCAGTCTTCAATGTACTCCAGGGCGTCGTCTACCTGTACGTTCCCGGGGCGGCCACCATGGTCATCGCAGAGGGTCAAATGTTCGGTGCGCTGAGTCTGATATCGGGCCGCCCCTCCGAAGCAACCGCCGTTGCCGGTCCCGACTGCGTCTTGCTCGAGACCCCGCGCAGCATCGTCAAGAAGCTGTTGAGAACCGAACCGGCGGCGCGAGCGTATCTCACCCGCATCTACATCTTGCGCGCGCTGAAGTTCTATCTCATGCCGAGCGCCAGGTCCGAGACCATACTCGAACTCGCCAAGACGGCTGAAACGAAGCACTATGCGGCCGGCGACACCCTGTTTTGCGAAGGCGATCCGGTCGACCGGCTGTACGTATTGGGGAGCGGATCCGTCACCCTGTCCCATGGGATCGACGGCGTGGACGTGGTCGGAGCGTACTGCGCCGCCGGCGGCTACGTCGATTGCGTGGGGGAGCTATCCCGAGAGTCGGTAAGATCCGTGACCGCGCGTGCAACCGTCGCCACCGAAGCGATCAGCATCGATCACGCGACGTTCATCCGGGCGCTGGCGCACGATCCTTCCATGGCCGCGCGCATGGAAAAGGAACGGGCAGCGCAGCTGGCCCAGTACACCCACATGCAGGCACGCCCCGAGCAGGGAAAGGTGCTGTCCTTCCTCATGGCGAACGGGGTCGGCGAAGCGACGAGCATTCTCGTCATCGACGAGTCGCTGTGCATAGGCTGCGATCAATGCGAACGCGCCTGTGCCGTAACGCACGATGGGGTTTCGCGGTTGGATCGAAAAGCGGGCCCGACTTTCGATTCGCTGCATTTGCCCACCTCCTGCCGGCATTGTGAGCATCCGCATTGCATGGACGACTGTCCTGCCGACGCGATTCACCGCCGGCCGAACGGCGAAGTGTTCATCGACGACAGCTGCATCGGATGCGGGAAGTGCGAAGAGAATTGCCCGTACGGAGTCATTCACATGGCCGAAGTGCCGGTGCGCATGAGCGTGATGGCACGACTGCTGCGCCGTACGCCGCCCGAGCAGCCGAAGACGGCGGTCAAGTGCGACATGTGCATTGGCCTGAAAACCGGTCCGGCGTGCGTCAATTCCTGTCCCACCGGCGCGGCCATCCGGATTCATGCCGAACAGGTCACCGATTTGGTCAACAAGCGCGCAGCGGCGGTGTCGTAGATGGCGCTCGATTCGCGGCAAATACATCAATCCTTCGTCACCGTGGGACGCTATCGGTATGCGCTGGTTCCGGCGGTATTGGCCGCGCTATGCGCAGGTGCCTATCTGTTGCAGCCCCGAGGCCAACAGCCGAACGGCGGAACCTGGCTGGGGCTGACGCTCGGCACCGTCGCGGCGGCGCTCATCCTGATACTCATGGGATATGGAATCCGCAGACGCAGCTTCAAGACGCGGGTCGGCAACGCGACGCGCTGGCTCTCCATTCATGTGTACTTGGGCCTGTGCACCGTCATCGTCGCGACGCTGCACTGCGGCTTTACTTTCGGCAGAAATATCCACACGCTGGCGTACCTGCTGTTATGTCTCGTGGTCGCCAGTGGCTGCTGGGGAGTCTATGCGTACTTGCGTTACCCGTCGCTGCTTGCCCGCGTGCGCGGCAACACGGGCCGCGAGCAGCTGCTGCGCAAAGTCGCCGATCTCGATACGCAGGCCCTGGCTCTGGCGGACTCGTTGAATTCCGCGCTGCGAGAGTTGGTGATCGATGCCATCCGCAGGAGCCGGGTCGGCGGCAACCTGTGGGCGCAGCTACGCGCACGCGACGACTCGGCATTGATGCTCACGGCTCCCTTCCATCGCGGCTTCTCGCAGGTGGTCGGCAATGCGGGACAGCGGACACTGATCGAGTTGCTCGCTCGCCAGCACGCTGCCGGCGAAACGCCCGAGGTGCGGGACACGCTCGATAAAGTCCTGAAGGTGACCGGTCACAAAGCCGTGGTGCAGCGTCAATTGCAGCGTGACGTGCAGCTCCAAGGTTTGATGCAATTCTGGCTGTTTCTGCACCTGCCCTTGAGTTTCGGCCTGTTGGCGGCTCTCACAATCCATGTCGTGACCGTATTTTTTTACCGGTGAGGGCGGGTGCGGATCATATTGCGACGTCGGCTACGTCCGAATCCCAGCTCTCACGCTCAATACCGGCAACTGGTGCTGCAAGTGACGCGCCTGACCATAGGTCACGCCGCGGACCAGCACATCCACATCGAGCATCCCGACGTCGCACCCCGCCACGCGGCATTGTATTCGCTATTCGGTCGGCTGCGAGTTCGCGCGCTCGGCTCGGCACCGGTTATCGTCAACGGCAAGCAGCATCGCCGCGCGTGGCTATCCGTCGGCGACGTCATGACCTTCGGTGTAGCTCGGCTCACCGTGGAACAGCGGCGCCCCGACGGCGTGGTCGTGCTGAGACTCAACGATCCGCACGCCCTGTCCGCTTCCAGGGCCGCATCGCCGCGTGATTGGTCGCTCAAAGGTGCAGGCCTCGATCCGCGCTCCTGGTCATGGTGGCTGGTGCTTAGCGTGCTGGGACTCGGTTTTCTCGTACCGCTGGCCGGAGCGCTGGTCGTCCCGTTGCGCCCCGCCCTACGCGCTGCCGCAGTGTTGCCAAGCGATGCCCTGTGGCTACCCGGTCCGCTGCACGCTTCGCATCGGGCCATCGGCAATGATTGCAACGTGTGCCACACCGCACCCTTCGAACGCGTCGACAACCGCGCCTGCGCGGCCTGCCACCGCACGGTTCAACATCACGTTGCGGCGACTTCCCCCGACGCGCGCCTGTTCGCAGGCCGTCAATGTGCGGACTGTCATCTCGAGCACGACGCTCAGAAGACCCTCATCGATCGCAATTCGGCCGGATGTACGGCGTGTCATGCCGACCTGCGGTCCCTGAAACCCGATACTCATCTGCCGAACGTCGCAAACTTTTCCCGTTCTCATCCCGACTTCTCGCTGACGCTGCTCGCGCCCGTGCGATCGAACGGCGAAACTGCCTGGACCCCCGCCACCGTACTGCCGGCGGGGCTGGAGGCCGCGCGGCAGGAGTCGAACCTGGCTTTCTCCCATAAGGTGCATCTCGACGCCGAGGGAATCGATTCGCCGACGGGCCGGCAGCGTCTCTCCTGCGCCGGCTGCCACCAAGCGGACGCGGGCGGTCGCTTCATGGCGCCCATCCGCATGGAAACGCACTGCGCCGGCTGCCACACACTGCAGTTCGACGAGAATGACCCGGCCAGCACGGTCCCGCATGGCGACCTGCCCCGCATGTTCAAGGCATTGCGCGAGCATTTCAGCCGCAAGTTTCTCGAGCCGAACGCCGGTCGGGGCGGTCCGGCGAAGGCAGCACGGCGGCGGCCGGGCGACGAACTACAAATTTTGTCGCGCGAGGAACAGCGGCGCGCCCTCGCTTGGACCGACACCGAGACGGCCGCCGCTGCGCGCGAGCTGCTCGAAAAGAGGGTGTGCGTCGAGTGCCACAAGATCACGAAGAACGCGCTGCGCGAGGCCGGCCCGGACCAATGGCGGGTCGCACCGGTGCGTCTCACGCAGCACTGGTTTCCGGGCGCCTCGTTCAGCCACGCGGCACACAAGACCTCGGAATGCACCGCCTGTCACCAGCACGTGGAAAGCGCCGCCGACAGCGCGAGCATCCAGATGCCGAGAATCTCCAAGTGCCGCGAATGCCATGCCGACGATGATGCGCGCAAGGTGGTCTCCACCTGCGTCATGTGCCATGACTTTCATCGTCCGGAGCGCGGCCCGTTCAGCGACGCCGACCGTCACGACCTCGCCGAGCGCCGCCCATAATGCTGCCGCGCGCATACTGGCCTGCGGCTGCGGCGGGGTGCCTGGTGTTTTTGATGAGCGGTGCGGGCGCGATCGTATCGGCACAGACGGCGGCCGACGCTCCCTGCCCGTCCGCCCCCGAGTCCTCCGACGGCACGCCGCGGCGGCGCCCCGGCGTGGCGATGCCGGACGCCCCGACGCCGACGTGCGATCCCACGCGTATGCCGGCGCCCACGGGCCTGACCCTGCCCGAACTCACCGCCGTCGCCGATCGCTGGCGTTTGGCGGAAACACTCGGGCGGCCGGTGAACTTGGCCAACCCGTACGAGGCCGGCAACCCTTTGAAGGGGGATCGTCCCACGTTCGGGGATGATGGGTTCTTCAGCCTGTCGGCCACGTCGAACACGCTGGCAGAGCCCAGGCGCATTCCCTCGATGGAACGGGCCGAACCCGCGGCGGCGGCGAGCGCCATCCGCACGCTCACGCGTAACGAGTTGTTCCTGAGTCAAACCATCGCATTCGACGCAGTGGCTTACCGAGGAGATACGGTGTTCCGTCCCCCGGATTGGCAGGTACGATTCAGTCCGGCCGTCAACCACAGCGCAACGCGTACCGGCTCGACGGATGCCGGCGGCGACGTCTTCGCCATCCAGGGGCTATCCTTCGAGAAGCATCTACGCGACGTGTCGACGCGCTACGACTTCGACAGCATGCGTGCCGGCATCCAACCGCTCACCAGCGATTTTCGCGGATTCTTGCTCTCCGACCAGCCGCTCGCCTTGAGGCTCTTCGGCACACGCGACAACAACGTTTTCCAATACAACGTGGCGCTGATTGCGCGGCTGCCCAAAGACCGGGTCCGCCTCAACTCCGTGAATCGGAAGATCCCCAACAACCAGATCTTGATGGCAAATGTGTACTGGCAGGATTTATTCATGCCCGGCGTGACCTCCGAATTTATTTTTGCCTTCAATCGTAACCGCGGACTCGACTCGCAGCAGCTCCTTGCGATGGATGGCGCGGCAAGCGCGCCGCTCGAGGCCCCGCATGGCTATGATGTCGCCTACCTCGGCTACGGGTTGGATGGCCATTTCGGGCGCGTGAATTCGACGGCGGCCGTGTATGGTCTGGTCGGTCACGAACGGCAAGGAACGTTCGTGAATAAATCCACCGCAGTACGCGCGCTGTTCGCGGCCGACGAGTTGTCCATGGACTTCGATTGGCGCCGCGTGCGGCTGTCGATGCTGCATGCATCGGGCGACGGCAATCCGTACGACAGGCGCGCGTCCGGATTCGATACGCTGACGTCGGGCGCGATCTTCGCAGGCTCCGATTCCAGCTTCTTTTTTCACCAGAGGCTTGCGCTGGCGGGAGGGGCGTTCGACCTGAAATCGCGTGACAGCCTGCTGCCGTCGCTGCGCGCGGCCGGCAACTCCGCAGAATCCAATTTCAGCAACCCGGGTTTGGACCTCCTCGGCGCGGGTCTCGACCTGAGCCTCACTCCCCGGTGGACCTTGAGCGCGGATGCCAATCAGCTGTGGTTCGATCGGACCGGGGTGCTGGAAGCCTTGTTGCATCAGCCGACGATTTCGCGCCGTCTGGGTGCGGAGGTGGTGGTCGACGCGATATGGCGGCCGTTGGCGACGCAAAACCTCATACTGCGACTATCGGCCTCGCAGCTGGCCAGTGGGCCGGGGTATCGGGCGCTTTATGGCCGGGCGAATCCGTTTTCCGCGTTCGCCTTGATAACCCTCACCTATTGAGGATGCGCGCAATGCTACGTCTGTCCAGACTCGTGCCGGCGGTCGCCATTTTTGCAGTCGGCGCTCTTGCCCTCGCAGCGCCGCCCAGGGTGGAACCCCGCGGCGCCGGCGAAACCGCCGAGGAGGCCAGCGCAAAGAGCGCGGGCTGCATGAGCTGCCATACCGCCACGGACAGGAACTCCATGCACGACAGTGCCGCCGTGACCCTCGGCTGCACCGACTGCCACGGCGGCAACGCGCAAGTGTTCGCCGCGCAGAGCTTCATACAGGACCAGAAGGCGTACCGCAATGCGTTCGATCGGGCGCACGTGGCGCCGCGCTTCCCGGACGAATGGAAGTATCCCAGCAGCGCCAAACCGCAACGCAGTTACACGCTGCTCAACCGCGAGGATCCCGCTTTCATCCGCTTCGTCAATCCGAGCGATTACCGCGTCGTCCGGGAGGCCTGTGGGGCGTGCCATATGCCCATCATCGAGAAAGCGACGCGCAGCCTCATGGCCACCGGGGCGATGTTTTGGGGCGGCGCCTCGTACAACAATGGCGTGTTGCCGTTCAAGAACTACGTTCTCGGGGAAGCGTACACATCCCAGGGCCTACCCGCCTCGATCCAGGGACCCACGCTGCCCGATCCCAAGGCCGCCCAGACGGCCCATGGCATCCTTCCCGGTCTCCTGCCGCTGCCCCCCTGGGAGTCCGCCGCCCCCGCCGATGTGTTTCGGGTGTTCGAGCGCGGCGGGGTCGCCTTGGGAAATCGCTTCCCCGAGACCGGCCTGCCGAACCTGGGCGGCGTACAGCAACTGAATCCGCCGGGGCACCCGGACATTCACCAATCGAATCGAGCTCCCGGCACGGGCGGGCGCATCGCCATCCCCTTGCTCAACCTGCAAAAGTCGCGGCTCAACGATCCCATGATGTGGTTCCTCGGCACCAATGACCAGCCGGGCGACTACCGCAGCTCGGGCTGCGCCAGCTGCCACGTCGTATATGCCAATGACCGGGACCCCAAGCACTCGGGTCCGTATGCGCAGTTCGGCAATGAAGGGCAATCGCAAACCGTCGATCCGACGATCGACAAGCAGGAGTCGGGCCATCCGCTGCAGCACCGCTTCACGCGAGCCATTCCAACCAGTCAGTGCATGGTGTGTCACATGCACCAGCCCAATATGTTCATGAACACCTTCATGGGATTCACCATGTGGGACTACGAGTCGGACGCCCCTTCGATGTGGCCCGCGAAACAGCGGTATCCCGACGATGCGCTCGTCGCGGCCGTCAATGAGCGCAATCCCGAGGGCGCCGCGCCCAAAGGATTGTGGGCGGACCCGGAGTTTCTACAGCAGGTGAGCACGCTCAATTCGACCCTGCACGATACCCAGTTCGCGGACTACCACGGTCACGGCTGGAACTTCCGAGCGGTGTTCAAGCGCGATCGCCACGGGACGCTGCTCGACAAGGACGACAAGGCCGTGAGCGACGATGACCCGCAGAAATTCAAGAAAACGGTCCACCTTGCATCGATTCATATGGAGAAGGGCATGCAATGCGTGGATTGCCATTTCTCCCAAGACGCGCATGGCAACGGCTACATCTACGGCGAGGTGGCCGCCGCGGTGGAGATCGACTGCGTGGACTGCCACGGCACGGTGCGCGCATACCCGACGCTGCGGACCTCCGGTGAAGCCGCTTCACCGGCCGGCACCGATCTCTCGCTGCTGCGCAGCGCCGATGGCGGCAAGCGTTTCCAGTGGCGCGACGGGAAGCTGTACCAACGGTCCGCCATCGAGCCCGGCAAGGAATGGCGGGTCAAGCTCGTGAAGGACAGCGTGGATGCCGCTTCCCCCGACTACAACGAACGGGCGGCGCGCGCCAAATTGGTGAGCCGTGATACGCGCGCGCAGAACTGGGGCGCGGACGTCCCCGACGCACAACTCGCTCACGGCAACGACAAAATGGAGTGTTACAGCTGTCACACGTCGTGGACCACGAGTTGCGGCGGTTGCCACCTCCCCACCGAGGCGAACGCCAAGACGCCGCGCCATCACTATGAGGGAGGCGACGCCCGGGTCTATGCGACCTACAACCCCCAGGTGGCGCGCGACGACATGTTCATGCTGGGAAAACGCGGCCCTGTGGATGGCGCGAAGATTGCGCCGGTGCGCTCCAGTTCGGCTCTGGTCGTATCATCGACCAACAGCAACCGTGAGCACATTTATGTCCAGCAGCCGCCCACGGCGGCGAGCGGCTACAGCTCGCAGGCGTTCAATCCTCACTATCCGCACACCGAGAGAACCACGGAGACCAAGGACTGCGACGACTGCCACGTGTCGCAGGCGAACGACAACAACGCCATCATGGCGCAGTTGTTGCTGCAGGGAACTAATTTCATCAACTTCGTGGGCTTCAACGCATGGGTGGGCACGGAGGCGAGCGTCACCGCCGTGCAAGTCACCGAATGGGACGAGCCGCAGGCCGTCATAGGAAGCTATTTGCAGCGCTACGCCTATCCGGACTATTTCGCGCGGCACCTGAAGAACGCTCGGCGTCTCGACAACGCACAGAGCCATGCGGCGGGCCCCGTCGGCTGCCTGCAAGCGCGAGGTGAATACCTATACGCCGCCGACGGTCGGCGCGGCATGCAGGTCTTCGATATTGCGAACATCGCAAACAAGGGCATCAGCGAACGCATCGTCACCGCGCCAGTCGGTCCTCGAGGGCAGCGTACGGCGATTCCTTCGAAGAATGCTACCTGCGTGGCACTTCCCACGAATCAGCCCATCAATCCGCAGCGCAATTCGGGACCCTTGATGCGCGACGACAACGAGGAACAACCCTTCCATCCCCTCTATGATTACGCGATGATAACGGACTCGCGCGAGGGGCTCATTCTCACCGACGTCAAGACGCTCTCCGACGGGGAACCGCGAAACAATTTCCTGCGGCGCGCATTGACCTGGAATCCCGACGGCATTCTCGATGGCGCCCGCCACATCACGATCGGCGGACACTTCGTCTATATCATCGCGAAAATCGGTCTCGTGATCGTCAATCTCGATCAGCCGCTGCAGCCGCGCATCGAAAGCGTGGTACCGCTCGACGATGGGCGCGCGTCCGCGCTCCAATTTCGCTATTTGTTCGTCACCGATGCGCAAGGACTGCGGGTCATCGATGTAACCGACCCGAAACACCCGCGGCCCATCGACGACCGCATCGCGCTCGAAAATGGCCAGCGGATTTACCTGGCGAGGACGTACGCGTACGTGGCGGGCGGCCGGCAGGGGTTGGCCATCGTCGATATCGAACGCCCCGAGCAGATGCGCCTCGATCAACTGTTCGATGCGGGCGGCCGCTTGCGCGATACCCGGGACGTGATCGTCGCGTCCACCAACGCTTCCTTGTTCGCCTATGTGGCCGATGGCGGCGGCGGCCTCAAGGTTCTGCAGCTCACGTCCCCGGCGAGCCAGCCTAAGTTTTACGGCTTCAGTCCTGCTCCAAAACCGGAGCTCATCGCCTACTACCCTACCCCCGCACCCGCACTGTCCTTGTCGAAGGGCCTTGACCGGGACCGCGCGGTCGATGAAACCGGACATCAAATCGCCGTTTTCGGCCGCCGCGGTTCGCGCCCGCTGTCGCTGGAGGAGTCGCGGCGGCTCTATCTCAATCCGGACGGCACGCCATGGTTCGTCAAGAAGACCGGCTCCCCATCCCGGAACGCTGGAGATCGAACAGAGTGAGCCGGCCCATCAAAGCCTCGACTGGCGGAAGCCGGGCCGCGAAGGCTCTCACCGCGCCGGCGCTGTATTGGGCCATGGCGGCTGCGGCGGCCACTCCCCTGCCCTATCAATCGCCTGATCGTCATCTGGGCGTGGCGAGCTGCGCATCCTCCGTGTGCCACGGCGCGGTGCAACCGGCGGCTAAGGCGGCCGCGCTCATGGATGAATACGTGACCTGGTCGCACCAGGATGCTCATGCCAAAGCCTTTCAGTCGCTCTCGGGCCCCCAGGGGCGCAGCATCGCCGCAAAGCTTGGATTGGCATCGGCGGAAACTGCGAAAGTCTGCCTCGATTGCCACACCGACAACGTGCCGCAGGCGCAACGCGGGCAGAAATTCGCCGTCGCGGACGGTATCGGCTGCGAGGCGTGCCACGGCGGCGCGGAGCGCTGGATCTCCAGCCACACCCTGCCGCAAAGCGGCTATCGCGCCGACATCAAGAACGGCATGTTTCCCACGGCCGACTCGACCGACCGCGCGCGGCTCTGCCTGTCATGCCACTACGGCGGCGCGGACAAATTTGCCACGCATCGGATCATGGCTGCCGGCCATCCACGCTTGAGTTTCGAACTCGACACGTTCCTCGCCTTGCAGCCGGCGCACTATCGGATCGATGATGCCTATCGGCGGCGCAAACCCGCGTATTCCAATACCCAACTGTGGTGCCGCGGCCAGTTGCTGGCCTCGCAGGCGCAACTTCTCATGCTGCAAGGCCCGTTGATGAATTCGGACCGGATGTTTCCGGAACTCGCGCTCTACAACTGCGCCGCGTGCCACGACAGTTCCATGCATCGGGCCGAATGGGGTTCGCGGCAGCTCACCGACGTCGCCGGCCCGGGTACCGTTCCGGTCAATGATGCGAACTTGCGCATGTCCTGGGCGATCGCGCGTGCGATCAGCGCCCACGACGGCGAGACCATCAAAAACCTGGCTCGGGCCGTGCAAAAGGATGCGGCGGAGGATCGGCACCATATCGCCGCCTCGAGTACGCAGCTGCGTGCGGCGTTGGCCGACCTGCTGGCACGAGTGGATGACGGGCGAGCTGCGCTGCCGCCTCGCGCCCTGCTCGACGGCATCCTGGACATGGGGATCGCGGGTGAATACCGCGACTACCTCGGCGCCGAACAGGCCGTCATGGCAATCGACTTGCTCATGATCGATGCCAATGTGGCCGGCAAATACACGGCGCAGCGCGACGAATTGTATCGTCAGCTGCAAAGCGACGAGACCTACCGTTCCACCTCCTTCATCGCCGCATTGAAAGCGCTGCGCGAAGCCCTGCGCTGACGAGATCGCCGTGCCATCGATGCGCCCGAGCGGCACGGCGATCTCCACGGGCGGCGCGTTACCGCGTTCTGGCCGCCGCGTCGGCGATATCGTCTTCTACCTTGGTACGCTCCAGCGCCTCCAATATCGCCGCCAATGCCCGTTGATCGATGGACGCCGTCACCGCAACTCCGTTCGCGTCGCGCGTGACGGATACCGGATTGGCGTGATGAATCAGCGACGGGCAAAGAAGCGTCTCGTAGGTCGTGACCAGACGCTGGGCGAGGAATGTGAAGAGCGAGTTCGCCGCGGCAGCATCCGGCGACGCCGCGGCGCTGAGCGCGCGCTCGTTGAGCGTCATCCGCGCCGGCGCGATTCTCAGGATCTGGCGGCAATAGCGCGCACCATCCGCATCGCCGTCGGCGGTGACCCGGGGCTGATCGACGCCCGCGCGATAGGCATTCACCTTCGACAAGCTCGCGTCATCGCCGATCTCCGCCATCGGATCGTTGAGGGGAACCAGCGCCACCGGCGTCTCCTGATGCCTCCGCGCTTGCAGCTCATTCAACGCGAGTGCCGCGACGGTTTGACCGGGGTCGGCAAGATCGGGCGCCTTCCAAGCGCTGCAACCGAGCACCGGGTCCACATAGATGTCGACCAGGCGGTTGTCGCTCGGGTTCCCGAGCAGCGAGGCCTGCGGCAAGGATGCGCGGTTCGCCGCCGTATCCTGGGCCGTTCTGCCGCTGGATGTCGCTAGGTACATGGTCGGCAGGTTATCGCTCTGATCTTGGTCGACGATGAAGAAGTCCCGAGTCGAGGGACATCGAGCGCCGTCCGCCGCGGTCCCGAGAGGCGGGATCTTGAGCTTTGCGCTGTGAACGGCGTCGCTCGCGGCCTCGAAGAAAGCAGATGCGTTGCAATACGCAAATTGACTGAAGAGGCTGCCGGCAGTGCCGTTCACGCAATGACTCTCGGAGAGCCTGCTGTCCCCGGCCGCCTGCAATTTTAAGTTCGTGCCGTCGTAGCCGAACCAAATCGCAACGATCGCACCTGCGGGCAGAGTCGGAACGACGGGCGCGGCGGCGGGCGAGGTGCCGCGGTCGATGACGAGCGGACTGTAAATCGAGATGGCGCCCGTCGCCGGATCGAGTATCGCGGCCTGCACGAATGCCGATTGGGCCGGCTCGGCTTCATGGCAAGCTCCGTCCCCCGGGTCCGTGGCCGTCAATTCATACGGGGTGGCAAGTCCTGCCGCGCTCAGCGGATTCTCCGGAACGATGAGGGTGCAATCTGGATTGGGAGTAGTGGCGGTTGGCGCAGTCTGTGCGTGCTTGCGCTCCCGTTCAGCGGCGATTTTTGTGGGACGTGCGTTGCTCTGAAGCGCCGCCGGCAACGCGGCGCTCGTGAAAAGCATCGCGCCCACCAATGCCAATGTATGCAATGCAATTTTCGATTTCATACCAACCCCTGAAATGACGACGTTCGCTCGGCTGCCAATGTGGTTGCAGCATCTACGTTCTAACACGCCGCAATTCGGCGCGCGCCCGTCTCAATAACGAGACACGAGTCGAACAGATCCGCGAGTACCTCGGAGCAGCCTGGCTCGAGAGCGCCCGCATCGCGTCGCGCATGTCATGCTGCGATGCCGCAAAGCGCGCGAGGACATCGACGGCCGCAAGCTGCACCGCTTCAACTGCTTGGCCGTTTGGTACATACTTTGACCACCCGGCACACGATGGCATGAGGAGCGGATCCATTCATGTTGGCTATCTTGATGTTTCTGCTCATCGCCGCAGCGCTGTTCGGCTTGCTGCTCATCGTCGGCAGCATCGGATTGCTGTTCTTTCGCAAATCCCGCCCCTGGGCGCTGGCCGCCATTTCGGGAGGACTTCTGGGAGCCGCAGTGGCATTCGCGATGTTCGCACTGTCGATTCTCTCGAGCGACCATGATCGGGGACAGTTATTCAGTCACGCCGCCGCCACCATAGTCTCGGCCGGGTTTGGCCCCGGCGCGCTTTGCGGAGCGGCCGCATTCCTGCTTTCTCGCTTCATGCGCACTTCCAATCGCTGGGCGGACCGTCACAAGAGTAGCCGCCCGCTCACGTAGCCTTCGAGCGAAGCTGCTTCGAGCACGTTGCGCAGCGCCGTGCCGCGTGTGCGGTGGCGCGTGTGCGGTGGCGGGGCCGGCTGTCCCGGGCTCTCAATCGGCGGGCAAGCCGCTCGCCCGCACACGACGCTCCGCTTCGCCCCAATCGAAAGGCGCGTTCAAGCTCGTCAGAAACGCAGCGTCGACGCCGGAGTCGGCCGTACCAGCGGTGCGCAGGGCGTGCGCATTGGCCGGTTCCAGCAAGGCATGTGAAACCGCCAATGCGCCGAGGAGATCGTAGCCGTGGGCAGCGACGGTCGCGGGGGTGTGGTGCAAGGCCACCGCTTCGACAACCGGGTACGGCAGACCCCACAAGCCGAGCAAATAGGCTCCGATCTCCGCGTGCGTCGCCCCGATCGTTCGTCGCTCGCACTCGACTTGCGGCAAACCTTCCCGTCGGGACAATTCGAGCGCCCTGCCAAGCTCCGCCGGACAGTCTTGGACGAGAATCCAGTAGCCGATGTCGTGAAGCAGGCCCGCGAGCCATGCATCGTCCGGCGAGGCCCGGCCGCCCGCCAAGGATCGACATGCGGCCGCCATCCGCTGCGCATGGCTCTGGAGTTGTGCGGGGTCCACTTCAGGCAAATCGGCCGGGATCTTCCATTGCGCAAAAATCTCGGCCGACAGCACCAGGTTGCGGATGGTCGCGAACCCAAGATAGGTCACTGCGTCCTTGATTCGCACCATCGGCTTGCGCAAACGAAAAAACGCAGAGTTCGTGATCTGCAGCACTTTGCTGGCAATGGCCGCGTCGGCATTTACGATATCGGCCACATCCGCGGCCGTGACCGTGACCTGCGATAGGGCCGACTGCAGCCGTGCGTAAGTTTTCGGCATGGCGGGCAAACTGCCGATGCGGCCGACCAAATTACGCAGTGATTCCTTGTCCAATAAATCCTGAAGGTGGAAGCAGCGGTGTATGATTCCTTCCAGTTCGCGCGCATCGCACGGCTTAGCGAGGTACTGGTGGGCGATCGATGTGAGTCTGACCGACTGTGCCGGGTCGGCATAGCCGGAGACGATGATGCGCACCGTCGTGGGCCAACGCTGCTTGACCACACTCAGCAGCTGACCGCCATCCATCCCGGGCATGCGGACATCGGAGACGATGAGATCCACGCGTTGCTTCTCCAGAAAAGCGACGGCCTCGCCGCCGCTAGACAGGAAATGCATGCTCCACTCGTGCCGGTGTTTGTACAGGCGCGCGCGTAAACTGTCCAACAGTTCCCGCTCGTCGTCCACGAAAACGATGTGCTTCATGCGCGCGCGCAGGTTCTTGATCAGTTCGTTAGGGCGGCGCGTCCGGCTATGGGCAGACGCAGCGTGAATTCCGTGCCGACTCCGACTTCGCTGCTGACACTGATGTCGCCTCCATGTTTGTCCACCAGGATCGAATGAGAGATCGCGAGGCCCTGGCCGGTCCCCCGCCCCACCTCTTTCGTCGTGAAGAACGGATCATATACCTTCGCGAGATTCTCGGAAGGAATGCCGCAGCCATTGTCCGTTATCCGGATGATCGCCGCGTCCCCGTCCACCGCGGTGCTGATCTTGATTTCACCGGTGCTCGGATCCTTGTCGGCATCCTGAATGGCATGCGCGGCGTTGACGATGAGATTCAAGAACACTTGATTGAGCTCGCCGACGTTGCACATCACCTCCGGTATTTGCGCAAATTCGGTGTGCACCTTGGCGATATATTTGTATTCATTCGACGCCACGAGAAGCGTGGTCTGCAGCGCGTGGTTGAGGTCGGCGGGACTCTGCACGTTGGCATCCGGATGAGCGAACTCCTTCATGGCCTTGACGATGTTGGTGACGCGCTCCACGCCGTCGAGCGTTCTTTCGAGAGCCTTCGGGATCTCGGCATGCAGAAACTCCATGTCGAACTGCACCGTCAATTCGGCGATTTTGACCAGAAGCGCATTTCGCAGCTGATCGTCCGGGCATTCTTCGACCGCTCGCCGCAATCCACCGAGCATCTGGCTGATGTCCTCGAAGGCACTGCGTAGAAAGTAAACGCCGTCGCCTACATATTGTATGGGCGTGTTGATTTCGTGTGCGATGCCTGCGGCAAGCCGGCCGACGGATTCGAGTTTTTGCGCCAATTGCAGCTCTATCGCGATGCGCTCGCGCTCCTGCATTTCGGCCATGAGCTTGTCCTGCAGCTCCTGCTTCTTACGCATTTCCTCGCGCTTGGCGGTGATATCGGCCCCGAGGGATACGCTGTGCGTCATGGCCCCATTGGCGTCGAACAGCGGCCTGATCGATCTTCCGAGCCAGAATTTACTGCCGTCGGGACGCGTCACTTCGTTCTCGTGATGCAAGGTTTTCCCGGAGCGCAACTCTGCGGTGTCGATCTTGATGGAATTCGCGTCCATCGCCTGGGTCAAGATCTGCACGTTCTTACCGAGCAACTCCTCTCGGCACAGGCCATGATGATCGGCCACCACCTTATTGCAGTACTCGATCGTGGGTCCCGACGCGCCATAGGTCGCGATCAAGAAATGCGTGGGCATTGCGTCCAGTGCTTGCTCCTGTAACGCCAGCCTACCGCGCAGCGCGGCATTCTCGGCGCGCAGCGCGGACACTTCGTCCGCCGCCGACGATGCTTCGCGGCCCGCTGGGTCTGCCGCAGCCGGCAATCTCGGTTCCTTCGCGCCTTTGCCCTCGATCATCGTTGGCTCTCGCTCGCGTACGTGTGACTCTCCTTCACCCGGCATCTCGTTGAAGGGAATATCGTCCGTATCCGGATATTCTTGAGCGCTATCGCCTGCGGCAGCGCTGCACGGCCGTTTCCGCTTCGCTCACAGGGCCGACACCTCGACCAGGCAGTCGTAGAAAATGGGCGCTCGGCCCATGTCGGTGAGCATGTCGCTGTTCGTCAACTCGTTCGCATTCTTGCCGTCCCTGCTGAGCTTCTTCCACCAAACGGACAGCGCGACCACGACGCCGGGCCGGGCCCGCTCGGTGACGCGGGCACGCAACTCCATGCTGCCGCGCCCGTTGAATACCCTGACATAGCTACCCTCTTTGATGCCGCGGGGAGCGGCGTCGTCGGGGTGCAGGTCGAGCCAGGGCTCGCCTTCCGTCACCCGCAGGCTTTCGACGTTGACGAAAGTGCTGTTGAGGAAGTTGCGCGCCGGCGGCGATATCATTGCCAAGGGGTAACGCCGCGCGAGTTCGCTGCGCGTGTCTTCGTGCGGTGGGATGTAGTCGGGCAGCGCATCCATGCCCAGGGACCGTGCCTTCCCGGAGAGAAATTCCACTTTCCCCGAGGGCGTGTCGAAACCGCCGTGCGCGAACCGCGGCGTCTCCTTCGAGGGGCCGATACGCTTCCACCCTTCCCTGCGGACGCCGTCGAAATCCCAATCCCGAGCGACCGCAGCTTGTGCAATCGCTTCGTCCGAATCGTCGAAACAGGCTTCCGTGAAACCCATGGCCTTCGCCATGAGGCGAAATATCTCGGTATTCGGCTTGGCCTCGCCCAGCGGCTGTATCGCCCGATTGTTCGCCACCATGTAATAGTGGCCGTAGGGAGCGATCACGTCCACGTGTTCCAGCTGGGTGGTTGCCGGCAGGATGATATCCGCCATGTCCGCCGTGTCCGTCTGAAAATGCTCCAGTACCACCGTGAACAAATCCTCTCGTGCGAATCCGCGCGCAACGCGCGCGGAGTCCGGTGCCACCGCCACCGGATTGGAGTTGTAGACGATCACCGCACGGACGGGCGCGCGCTCGTCCAGCAGCGCGTGGCCGATGGTCGACATGTTGATGGTCCGCGGCCGACGCTCTCCGAGAAGGTCCGGGCGCGACAGCGCCGCCTCATCCACCGTGAAATTCCCTCCGGTGGACAGCAGAATGCCGCCGGCAGCATCGCGGAAGGCGCCGACCAGAGCGGGAAGGCACGCGACATTGCGAATGGCCATACCGCCGCCGCGTACCCGCTGCATCCCATAATTCGCGCGGATCAAGGACGGCCGCACGGTTCCATAGAGGCGCGCCAGCGTTTCGATCTCGCCGGCCGTGATGCCGCAAATGGCGGCCACACGTGCCGGATCGTATTCGGCGGCGCGACCGCGCAACTCTTCGAAGCCCAGCGTATGCCGGCTGACATAGTCGGCATCGATCAGCTGGTCGCGAATGAGCACGTGCATGAGACCCAGCGCCAGAGCGGCATCGGTTCCCGGCAGCGGTGCAATGTGGACCTGGCATTTCTCGGCGGTGAGGGAGCGGTACGGATCGATGGCCACGAGCGTTGCGCCGCGGCGTTTGGCTTGCTGCGCGCGCGCCCAAAAGTGCACGCTGGAGGTGATGGCGTTCGAGCCCCAGAAGATGATGAGCTTGGCTTCGTCGGCGAGTTCCATGTCCATGCCGATCTTGGAACCCAGCGTGAGTTCATGGCCGGCGGAACCCGCCGATGCGCATATCGTGCGATCCAGCAAGCTTGCGCCCAACTTGTGAAAGAACCGCTGGGCCATCGATTCACCCTGAACCAGCCCCATGGTTCCGGCGTAGCTGTACGGCAAGATCTGTTGCGGATCCTGCGCGGCGATCGGTAGGAGCCGTTGCGCAATGCTTTGGATCGCTTCGTCCCAGCCGATTCGCTCGAAGCGCCCTTCGCCTTTGCGGCCCACCCTGCGCAACGGATGCAGCAGCCGATCGGCGTGATAGGTGCGTTCCGTGTACCGCGCCACCTTGGTACAGAGAACTCCCGCGGTGGGCGCATGGGCAGCCGATCCCGTCACTTTGAACGCAATGCCGTTCCGCACATGCACATCGAGCGCGCAGGTATCCGGGCAGTCGTGCGGGCACGCGCCCTTGACGAGGGTCACTCCACCGTCGCAATCCGCGCCGGTTTGCACGGCGCCCGTGCGCACGGCACCCGTATGCACGGCGCCCGTGTGCACGGCGCCCGCGCTCACGCGGGTGCGTAGCCGGTTTCGAGGATCCGGTCCATGAACGCCTCACATTGCGCCAATTGCTCGAGCGCCACGAATTCATTCGGCCGATGCGCCTCGGCAATATCGCCGGGGCCGCATATCACCGTGGGCACGCCCATTTTCTGGAACAGCCCGGCCTCGGTACCGTACGACACTTTGCCCACGCTGGCATGGTTCGACAGGCGCATGGCCCAGCGGACGATGGCATCCGTTTCCGACGCCGCGAGGCCGACCGTTTGACTGGCCCAGACCAAATCGATGCCGGATTCCGGGTCGATGGCCTGCATTTCGCGCGCCAGCGCTTCGGCGTAGGTACGGATCTCTTGGTAGAGTGCATCGGGGGAGGCACGCGGCAAAGTACGCATGTCGAAATGAAACTCGCAGTCCTTGGGCACGACGTTGGCGGCGATGCCGCCGCGGATGACTCCGGTCGATAGCGTCGAATAGGGAACGGTGAATCCGTAGTCCCGCTGTTCGATTTGCGCGAGGCGATCGGCGATCTGCCGAATGTACACGACCAGCCGTGCTGCGTACTCGATGGCGTTGACCCCATGGGTGACGTAACTGGAGTGCGCCTCGCGCCCGCGCACCGCGCAGCGGAACCGATGCGTCCCTTTGTGCGCGATGATGGGCTGCATGGAGGTGGGTTCACCGACCACGCAGCCGGCGGGACGGATGCCGCTTTCCTCCAGATCGCGGATCAACCCGCGCACTCCCAGACAGCCCACCTCTTCGTCGTAGCTCAAGGCGTAGTGCAGCGGAGCATCCAGACGATTGCTGTTGAGAGCGGCAATGAATTTCGGCGCTTGCGCGAGCGCGATGCCGATGAAGCCCTTCATGTCGGCCGAGCCGCGCGCGAACAGCTTGCCGTCGCGGTCGGTGACCCTGAATGGATCGGTGTCCCAGTTCTGGCCGTCGACGGGAACCACGTCCGTGTGGCCGGAGAGGATCAACCCGGGTTTCGAGGAATCCCCCAGCGTGGCGAACAGATTCGCTTTTTTACCCGTTGCGTCGTGGGTGAGCCGTATCTTCGCGCCTTGTCTGACGAGAGTGTCGCGAACCCATTCGATGAGACCCAAATTGGAATCGCGCGAGACCGTCTTGAACTCGATGAGACGTTCGATCATGGCGCGCGCCGCCGCGCTGGGCATGGCGGGGGGCAGAGCTGCGTCGGAAACCGCGTTCATGGGAGACCCCGAATCAAAACCGTACTTTACCAGTTCGCCGCTCATGAAGTCGGCACCGCCGCGGGTATTCGGACGCGGAATGGCTGCACGACGCCGACACCGCCGGCGATGCTGTTGAGTCTCACGATCAGGCTTCCGCTGACCTCTTGGCCCGCAGGAACCAGACGGATTCCCTTGGGACTCACCAGGTCCTCGTCCAATATCATACCGGGAAGCAATTCTTTGACCCGGATCTGGCGCACGAGGAGTTCCTGCCGGGCCACCGTCACGGATGACAAGGCGGTCAGCACCGCCTGCGGCAGACCGAGTTTCGTCGCGGCCAAGGTCTGCACCGCCGCCGCGGCGCTCGCGCCGCGCGTGACCAGGCGATCGAATTCGACGCATGTCCGCAACAACAGCTGGCCGATGCCGCGAACATCCCAACGGCGGAAATCGCCGGCACTGCTCGAAAAATTCACGGCGCCGAACTGCGCCATGACGATGGCGGCGACATCCTCGAGCCGCGGTATGGCGATCAGGAGCTTGCTGGCGATCTCCGGGTGCGATTCGTAAAGCTTTCTCTCCTCTTCGCTCAAGGCCTGACCGGCCTCGACTTTGGTGAGTACTTCCTTGGGAAGCGCCACGCAGCCGATTTGCGAGACGAAGGCTGCGAGCCCCCATTCCCATCGTTCGGCCAATGACAGCGAGGCGGATAGTTCACGCGTGTAGCGCTGCAACCGCGCAGCGCGGCTCGAGGCCGCCGGACTCACGAACCCGAGGATTTCGATGAGCATTTTGATCGCGCCGCTCAGGGTCTGCTCGAGCAGGACCTTTTCCGCCGTCAACAGCCGATATTGGCGCACCCCATCCGCCACCGCGACGAGCAATTGCTCCGGCGGACAGGGCTTGCTCAGGAAGCGAAAGATATGGCCTTCGTTGACCGCGGCAATGGTCGCCTGGAGGTCGGCTTGACCGCTCAAAATCATCCGCACCGAATCCGGCGCATGCTCCCGGACCTTCGCGAGAAATTGCGCGCCGTTCATCACCGGCATGCGCATGTCCGACACGACCAACGCAAACGGCCCGCTGTCGCGCAGCTTCACCAGCCCCTCGGCGCCGCTGGTAGCGGTCTCGAGATTCACTTGCTTACGCAGCGTACGCTGGATGGCTTCCAGAATATTGGGTTCGTCGTCGACGAACAGTACGCGTTCGCTCATTGGACTGTGTTCTCGTGTTCGGGTATGTCCAGCTTCGACTCTCACGGCATTGTGCCGCATGGCGCGATATAGTTCACCATGCAGCCGCTTTTCCTGTTGTCCGGTCTCCTGTGCGACGAGACGATCTGGGCCGACGTGCCGCGTCGACTCGGCGATGGCTGGCGCAGCACGCAGACATGCAGCGCTGCGTTCCGCAAGCCCGAGTTTTCTCAGGCAGACGAGGATGTCAATTGCGGACTCACCGGATAGGCATGCATCCAGCCCGCTTTGTAGGGTTGCAGTGCCGCTTTCGCCTCGACCGGCGTACCCTGAAGCCACGCGTGGTATTGCTTACGCCGCAAAATGGCCGGCATTCCGCCGCAAGGACCGGCAATGTCCGACACGAGTTCGTTTGCCGGCACGCAGATCACCGAGCAACTCTCGATGACGTCGTCGTCGTCGCTCACCCAGCGGTCCCAAAGGGCCGCAATGCCGAAGACCGTTCGATCGGTCAGGCGCACGAAGAACGGCTGCCGATATCCTTCCGCCGTGAGCTGCCAGGTGTAGAACCCTGCGACTGGAAGTATGCAGCGTTGGCTGCTGAGCCACGGCATTCGGTAGACCTCCGAACCCTCGATGCGATGGCTGTGCACGGACGGCTGAGGACGCGGGGCGGGCCGGCCCTCGACGCGCGCCGGAATCAAACCCCAGTGCAGCATGACGCCTTCGGTGCGCCGCGCGTGCAACCGGATCGCGGGGACGTACTGGCCCGGCAACGCGTTGAACCTGGCAGCAAACGTCCACCACACCGTGGCCGGCAGAAATTCGCGCTCGGCAGCGAGTTGGTCCGGTAGAGAATAGCGCTGACACATGGAGCCGCAGAGTACGTCCGAACGCGGCGCGAAAACCGTGACCAAGCGCCCCCCTTTGGCATCTCGATCTGCTGCAGCGCGATCAGGCAACCATGCTGCGCGCCGGCCACCCGGCGCCGTTGCCGGGGCCGGCGTTGCCCGGAATTTCGCTGCCCGCGGAATCGCTGCCGAGTACTGCCGTGAGGTCCTTGAGCAGGCTGCCGAGTTCACCTGCCATTACCGCGAAGTCGATGTCGAATTGCTCGGCGGGGTCGACGTCGTCGCCGGCGTCGTCGTCCTTGCTCATCTCGAGAAATTCCAGACGTTTCACCTGCAGCTTGTCCGTGAGCACGAAGGAGACACGATCGTTCCATGTCAATCCAAGCCGAGTCGGATATTTCCCGGCGGCAAGATGCCCGCGAATCTCCCTTCCATCGAGCGGATGACGCGTATAGCGGATGATCGCCCTCGATTTGTCGGCGGTCTGCAGCTCCAGATCTTCGTCGATCGAGAAGCGCGCGGGCGCCTCTCCGCGCGCAAGCCACGAGGCCATTGCGGCATGCGGTGAACGCTCGGTTTCGACGGCCTTCGGCGCGAAGCTTCCGAGCGTGTCGCTCAGCGTTTCGACCACGATCTCGGCACGCGGGATGCTGGCGGCGTCCACCGCAAACCATCCGCCGCTCGGATCGATCCAGGCACGGGTCACGCGCCGGCGGGTGAGCGCCCGCGCGCGCAGCTCATCGGCCACTCGGGCGCGCAGATCACGCATCTGCTTACGTCCCACCGGGAAACCCTGTTCCTCGGCCTGAATGGCGGCGCGCTCCTCCGCGACCTGGCGAACGATGGATCCTGGGAGCAGCTTCTCGTCGACGCCGAGCGCGATCATGTGCTGCTGATTGACGGTGTGCAGGAGCCGTCCGCCGCGGGTGACCGCCACCCATCCCCGGCTCGACATCTCGAACGGGCCGCAGGGCCGCAAGGTACGACCGGCAAGCTGGCCCTCGAGATCGGCGGCCGACACGCTCCATTCTGCGGGAAGACGATGAAAGACTAAATTCTTGAACAACATGAACGTTACCCGCCGCCAAAGGAGCGCGGAATTATATTGGGCACGAGGCGTAATTTTATTTTTATTTTCGCGCTCGGCGGGCGCTCGGATGTGCTAACGCTAGCCCGCGTATGCGCTACGGTGCGACCGTGTAGCCGTAGGGAATGCGGGCCACTTCATCGCCCGTACCGACGACGCCGTTGAAAGTATCGACATACAGGTAACCGTTGATGGTCCGACCCACTTGGCTGGGATCGGGCTTGATCGTCAGCGTGATGGTTCCGCCCTGGCCCGATGCGAGCAGCAAAGGATTGTAGGTGCTGGTGCCCAACGTCAGATCCGCCCAGATGTCGCCGCTGCTGGCCGCAACCGCGGCATCGAACGGCTGCAGGAGCGCATAGGCGCTCATGGCGACGTACTCGGCCGTGGCACCCGAAGGTCCGAAGGGGCCGATCAATGCAGGCCATTCCAACCACGCCCCATACGGAATTTCGGATTCGCTCAGCAATGCGGCCACCGTATCCGTGCCGGCCTGCTTCGCGAACAGATGTGGCGACCCTGTGCCGCCGACGTTGTAGCCCACGCTGTTGTAAGCATCCATCGTGATGGGCACGCTCGCCTGCGCCGCGAATAGAATGGTGCTCACTTGCGTCGGCACATAGAACAAAGCGCACGCTCCCGGAACGAACGGAGAGGCGCAGGCCTGCTGCTGCGGCAACGTGGCGACGCCGAGCGTGTTCAAGCGTGCGTCGGCGAACACCGCCTCGGTAATGGCGCCCGTATTGATGACGTTGATATCTACCGTGAGCGGCGCGCCGCTTGCGGAGATCGTGGCGCTCGGACTGTTCGGCAAGCCGCTCGCCGTAATTTGCAGCGCGTTGAACCCGATCCGTGCCGTGAAAGGCAGCGAGGTCTGGTTGCCGGACGATGTGAAGTCTTGCACCAGAATGAATTTCCAGCGCCCGGGCTGCGGATCGTAGTGGAACAGTTGCAATCCATACTGCGGATTGCCGAACGGGTCGACATTGGGCTCGACGCTCAGCGGCATCCCTTGCGGGTCCACCAGCACGCCTTCCAGCAAATAGCCGTTGTCGGCGATTTCGAGCGCCAGGCTGAGATTCTTTGCGCCGCGGGGCACCTCGAATTCGAAGGTCTGAGCAGGACCCGCGCCGGGACGGCCGTTGCCGCCGGTCAGCGTTCCCGTGAAGGAGCCACCGGTGGGTCCGAGCGGAATCAGCGCGCGCAGCGTCACGGGGACCTCGGGGAGCGCGGTATCGTCATCCCGCCCGGCCTCCTTGAAGCGGATCCCCGCCGCCAAGTCGCCGGGTTCCGTCGGCATGAAAAAATCAGCGGTGATGGCTTGTGTGGCGCCCGGCTCGAGTTCGAACTTCGCCGGATAAACCGATCCCAGGTTCACGAAGCGCTCGGCCGCCCACGTGAATTGCACAGGGCCGCTATAGCTGCCGGTGCCCGGCGGACGCGTCCAAATGACCGCGGTCCAGGTGCCGGCGGCGGGTTTGACGACGTCGACATGACCATAGCCGCTGGCCAGCCCCTGCGGAATGCTGTAAGCGGCCTGACGGCCGGCAGGGTCCAGCAGCGCGATGTAAGCAATGGGCGTGTCGCTGGTGTACAGCGAGACTTGAAAGGCAATCGCCGCATCCAGATGATCGGCGCCGGCCGGCACCGTGAACTTCTGCTTGACGTACGGGCGGGCGGCGCCGGTTGGATTGATGAAGGTCGGATCGCTGCCCGGCGTCAGCTGCACGTTGAGCGTGGCGCCGGCAATCGGCGCGCCCAGGGTTTGCAGCACCGCCGCCAGGCGCCGCGTCGTCGATCCGGTGTTGGTGACTTTGAAAGTGCGGGACTCGCGCGTGTTCGGAGCGGCAACGATGCTCACGCCGACGGAATCGATGAACAACCCGTTGCTCCGAGCCTGGCCGCCGCCGTCATCCTCCTCATCCTCGCCCCGCTCGGCGCCGCCGACCTTCGCTCCCAGCGCACCGCGCGGCTTGCCAATCGACAGTGCCATCCGAACGGCTTCGAGAGCATTGATGAGTCCCGCGCCCTGCTCGCTGCTCGGCGCGCCCAGGTCCGTCGCCGTGCTCATGATGATTTTTTTCACCAGCGCGGGCGCGGGGTCCGCGCCTGCGTGACTGCTGCGATAGGCTTGAATGACCAACGCGGCCTCTCCCGCAGTCAGCGGCGCCGATTCGCTGGTGCCGCCGAAATCCTGGATGGGAGTCGCAGCACCCTTGAAGTCGACACAGTCGGAATACAGGGCGGTATTCGTGGAACAGAGTGCCCATCCGAGATCACCGGGCGCCACCACGTCCACGGTCCTCGCCGTTGATTGCGCGAATCCGCCGGAGCTCAAGGCGGAGATGTTGTTGCTCAGGTAGCCGCGTGCCAGGGCTTGCGCGCCGTAGCCGGTTTGCGCATAGAGCCGGAATTGCGTGCTGCCGCCCACGGAAATCACGTACGGATCGGTGGACGGCGCACCGAGGGTACCGCTGGAGCCGGCATCGCCGGTGCTCACCGTGACCGTCGTCCCTGCCCGAACCGCCGCAGCGTTGGCGAGCGAGATGGGATCGTTGGACGTGTCCGGGTACGGGGTACCGCCGAACGATTCGTTGAGCACATCGACATCGTCGTGGACCACGGCATAGTCGATGGCCTGCACGAACGCCGAAGTCGTGGTGGTACCCAGGCTGGAGAACACCTTGAGACCCACCAGCGAGGCGCCCGGGGCCATGCCGCGAATACGAATCGCGCAGGGCGAGGGCAGCGGGTGCGCCGGATTGACGAACTTAGCGATGTCGAAGGTCAGCGGCTTGCCGCGCGGAAGGTCCTGCGCAGCGATCGAACTCGCATCGCCGAATGCCTCGCCGCCCGGAGTGGCGGTGCCCGCAGGATCGCCGGAGAAATCCTGGTAGTCGATGAACACATGCGAACCGTCCGGGCGGATGAATCCGGCGACATTCGGGTCGAGGCCATCCGCAATGAATGCCACTTTGACGCCCTGGCCGGTCACCGGCTTGCCGTTGCCGTCGAGCACCGCTTGCGCTTGCGGTGTCGATGCATTCGAGAATGCGGTATGGGTGAGTTGCAAAGCCTCAGGTTCCAACGTGCCGCACAGCTCGCTCGAGCCGGCCGCCGCGCCGCTGCCGACGGTCTTGATGGTTTGCTCATGCCGCCGCTGATGAATGACGCGGTCGGGTACCACGGCTTGCACCAGGGGGTGCGATGCCAGCTGCGCTGCCTCCGCCGCCGAAACCTTCGCCGCGAACGCGTTGATCGTGGCGAACTGCGTTACTTTGCGTGCACGATTTCCCAGCAGCTGCGAGAGCAGCGGACTTTGTGCTGCGGTAACGGCCGCCACCCGCGCGCCCATTGCGCGGCGCGCGGGTGGCACACTGGTGAGCTGATCGCGGAGGATGACGATGACCTCGCTCTCGGCGAGCTGTCGCACCTGTGCCGAGGTGAGCGCATCGGGTACCGCGCTGCCGGCCGCGGACAACGCGATCGCGAGCGCGATGCCCGCTCGCAGAGAGCACGGAAGCAGGTTTTTCATGAGGTCCTCGTGTGCGCCCGCCGATTCGCAGCGAAGGCCGCTTCGTCGGCGACGTATTTCAATCCCGCCTTGGTCAAGGCATCGCGCATACCGTAGATGTCGAGACCCAATTCGCCCGCCGCCAGGCGTGTGCGGTTGGCCGCTTCCCTGGTTTCGCGCGCGGCTGCGGCAGCGGCCACCTCGGCGGCGCGCGCTTTCGGCACCACCACCACCCCATCGTCGTCCGCGACGATGACATCGCCCGGATGCACCAACGCACCGGCGCAGATGACCGGCGTGTTGACCGAACCCACGGTTGCCTTCACCGTGCCTTTGGCATGGACCGCTTTCGCCCAGACGGGGAATCCCATGCCGTGCAAATCCGCCGTATCGCGGCAGCCGGCATCGTTCACCAAGGCGACGGCGCCGCGGGCGCGAAAAGAGGTGCCGAGTAAGGCGCCGAACATGCCGTCGGTGCTGTCCGAGGACGTGGCGAGCACCCCGATGTCGCCCTCCTGCAGGAGCTCCGCGGCGACGTGCAGCATCCAGTTATCCCCGGGATGCGCGAAAATCGTCACGGCCGTGCCGCACGCTTTGGCCCCGGGATAAATGGGCCGCATGTAGGAGGCCATCAACCCCGACCGGCCCATCGCCTCGTGAATCGTTGCGACGCCATATTTCGCAAGCTCCGCAACGCTGCCCGACGCGGCGCGCTCGATGCTCTTCACTGCAATTCCCGACTGGCCGATCATAGGGATACCTGCGCACCGCCGCACCCGAGCGCGCCGCACCCGAGCACGCCGCGCCCGGGGCCCCGATCCAAGGACGCGAAACTCAAGCGGGTTTTTGCGCCCAGACCTTGCACCACGCGTTGGCGGGAACACTGTGGCCGGCAAAAATGGCGCACGGTGCGCTGGCATCGGTGGCTTTGCCCTGGTACTGCGCGCAGGTGCTGCATTTTTGGTTGGCCTTGAACGTGGGATTGCTGCTCGCGTCCACCTTGCTCGCATCGGTGACGTAGCCGAGCGCCTTGGCCGTCGGATCACTGGGATCGACGGGGGGTAAGGCGGCCGCGGCCGCGGCAGTGTTGCCCATCAAACCGAAGGTCGGGACCAGAGCGCCGGCGATGAGGCCGCCCTTGACGATGGATCGACGTGTGATCTTGTTGTGCATTGTGAAAGTCCTTTCGGGTGAACGAACGTGTATTTTCCCGCTTTTGGCGAGGCGCATGCCATAAATAAACATTAATGGTACGCGATACGGTGGTTCGCGATATTGGGTTATGGAAGACGCTAAGTCCAGCGCCTATCCGGCGTTCAGGGCCCCGGCTGCGGGCCGTTCGCCGCGTTCGCACGCGCTCGCCACCACACGGGCCGGTAGCGCTGCCAGCCGGGCCGTATTGACCAAGGCCATATGCGTGAGCGCTTGTGGAAAATTGCCGAGCATGCGCCGTGCCCGCGGGTCGTATTCTTCGGCCATGAGTCCGACGTCGTTGCGCAGTCCCAGCAGGCGCTCCAACAAGGCCTCGCCCTCGGCGCGGCGCCCGGTCAGCAGATAGCTGTCTGCCAACCAGAAGGAACAAGGCAGGAAAGCGCCTTCGCCCGCCGGCAAGGCGTCGACTCCGGTCGCGGTCGAATAGCGCAATACCAAACCGTCGAGCAGCAGTTCGCGCTCGATGGCCGCAATGGTGCCGAGCACGCGCGGGTCTTCCGCGGGCAGAAAGCCCACCTGAGGCATCAACAAGAGGCTGGCATCGAGATACGTCGACCCGTAGGACTGAACGAAGGTATTGCGGGCGCCGTCGAAGCCCTTGCTGCAGACTTCGGCGTGGATCGCCGCGCGTATGCGTCGCCAACGCTCGAGGGGAGCATCCAGCCCGTCCCGTTCGGCGTCCTTGATTCCGCGGTCGAACGCCACCCAAGCCATCATCTTCGAATGCGTGAAATGGCGGCGCGGGCCGCGTACCTCCCAGATACCCTCATCCGGCTGTTGCCAAGCGGATTCGAGGAACTCCAGCATCTTCCGCTGGAAATTCCAGGCGGCTGGCTCGGGATGCAAGCCGCTCACGCGCGCGAGGTGCAAGGTATCCATGACTTCGCCGTATACGTCCAGCTGGAATTGCCGGGAAGCCGCGTTACCGATGCGCACGGGTGCCGCTCCCTGGTAGCCCGGCAGCCACGGCAGTTCAATCTCGTCCAGACGGCGCGTGCCATTGACGCCGTAGAGAATCTGCAGGTCCTCGGGAGAACCCGCGACGGCACGCAACAGCCATTCGCGCCAATCCGTGGCCTCCTTGACGTATCCTGTCTGCAACAGCGCATTCAAGGTGAACGTGGCATCGCGCAGCCAACAATACCGATAATCCCAGTTCCGCACCCCGCCCGGTTGCTCCGGCAGCGATGTCGTGGGAGCGGCCACGATGCCGCCCGTCGGCTTGAAGGTCAGCGCTTTCAGTGTGACCAGCGAGCGTACCACCGCACCGCGAAAGCGGCCTCCGGTCTTGCACGTGCCCGACCACTCATGCCACCGGCTCTCGGTCTCTTGCAAGGCGTGTTCGGCATCGCGCGGCGCCCGGGTCGCGAGGTGCGAGGGGCGGTAATTGAGCACGAACGACTCGCGCTGTCCGGCACACACGGTGAACTCCGCCACGGTTTTCATGTTCTCGCCGGTAACGCCCACCGACCCCGTGAGTTCCAGGGTATCGGGCCCCGCCGTCATCAACAGGACGTCCTCGGCACGTCGCACCCAGGGCACGATGGACCCGTAGTCGAAACGCACGATGAGTTCCATTCGCAGCGGCACCCGGCCGCTCAGGCCCTCGACGATCCGTGCCACATCCCAACGCTCGTCCGAAAGCGGCATGAAGTCGATCAAACGCACGCTCCCCGCGTCGGTCTCGAAGTCGGTTTGCAGAACGAGGGTTTCGTCGCGGTAGCAGCGGGTCACCCGACGTACCGGTGCGGTCGGCGCAATCAGCCAGCGGCCGTGTTCCGGGCCGCCCAACAGCGCCGCAAAACAGGCGCCTGAATCGAAGCGTGGAAAGCACAGCCAATCGATCGACCCGTCGCTGCCGACCAGCGCAGCAGTATGGCAATCCCCAATCAGCGCGTAGTCTTCAATGGGTAAAGGCATGGCCCCGTCCGGGCGAGCGCGAGCCGTGGCGGTACGCGAAGACGCGGGTGAATTCCGCGCCGAGCAAAAAAATCTGCGCCGAATAGTAGATCCACAGCAACAGCACGATGAACGAGCCGGCCGCTCCGTAGGCCGAGCTGAAGGAGCTCTTGCCGAGGTAAATGCCGATGAGCAACTTCCCGATCGTAAACAGCATGGCCGTCACGGCGGCCCCCACCCATACGTCTCCCCACGGGACTGATTCGCGCGGAATGTACTTGTAGATGAGAGCGAACAGCAATACCGTCATGCACGTGCTGAAGACCAGATCCAACACCGGCAGCAGGATTTTCAATTGCGGCACGAAAGCTCCCAACCAGCCGCCGAACGCCGCGAGCGCCGCGCTCACCACCAGCGATACCAAGAGCAGGAACCCGACGCCGAGCACCATCCCGACCGACAACACGCGCCCTCGAATCACATGCCACCAGGCGCGATCTTTCGGGGGCGGGGGCATCTGCCAGATTCGTTCCAGTGCGTTCTGCAGCTCGGCGAAAACGCTGGTGGCTCCCACCACCAAGGTGATGATTCCGACGGCAGCGGCAAAGCCCTTCTTGTCGCTGTATTGGGCGCTCGCCACCAGCTCGCGGATGGCGGCGGCGCCCGCGTCGCCGATGAGCGCCTGCAATTGTGACAGCACTTCGCTCTGCGCCGTCGCCGTGCCGAATACGTAGCCGGCGATGGCTACGGCGATAATGAGGATGGGCGCCACCGAGAACAACGTGTAGAAGGCCAGTGCCGCGCCCAGGCTCGAATCGTTGTGCGCGAAAAAACCGCTAACCGACTCGGTAATTATCGCGACGATGTCCTCGAAGCGCCGGTGGCGGACCGTCCGGCCGGAGTTCGCAAACGAGTGTGCCACGGCTACGGCCGCCGCTCGCTTCGGGCAATCGGTCGATGGAACTCGATCATGCAACTCTCCGTGGGGCGCTCGCGAACACCAAGCGTCGCGCGCATTACGCGCTAGGCGAATACCCTAGCGATACCTCGGCGGCGCGCCTAGAGTCCACATTCGCGATGCCGAGTAGGCGCCGGCCGACGGCGCCATGGCTGCCCCGGCCTCTTGAGCCCGGATGCGCGCTCCATTCGACGTGCTCGTGCTCGGTGCCGGTGCAGCAGGGTTGGCCGCGGGCTTGGAGACGTATGAGGTGGAAGGTTCGGCGCTGTCCTATGGCGGGCAGCTGTACCGACGACGTGGTGGACGGCGCACCGCTGCAGCGGATAAAATCATCGGGGCATCATTCTGCCAGGCACCATCGTGACGTCAAAACGTCACGACGTCACAACGTCAGGTTTCAAAAGGGACCTTGCTGGGGGCGCCCCCCGCCGCAGGGCGCTCCCTGCGGACCCAGGTGACACCCGGCCAAGTTCACGCTACCGTCTGCATCCATGTCTCTCGAGAATCATGCGCTGAACCCCTCTATCGTCAAGCTGCGCGCGGTGGTACCGGAGGATGCATTCACCGCCGGCATCTTGGGGTCCGAACGCATCGGCAACGGCATCGTCATCAATTCGGATGGGTTGATTTTGACGATCGGCTACCTCATTACCGAAGCCACGGACGTCTGGCTGACCGCGAACGACGGCCAAGAATTGCCCGGTCACGCACTCGCCAACGACCAGGTGACGGGGTTCGGCCTGGTGCTGCCGTTGAAGAAACCCGATATCCCGCCGTTGCAGATTGGCTCGTCGGCGAAGCTGCACGTGGGGGACAACGCTGGTGTGGCGAGCTACACCGACATGGGCAAGCAGCAGCCCGTGCAAATCGTGGCGCGCCGTGAATTCGCCGGCGCCTGGGAGTACTTGTTGGAGGAAGCGATTTTCACGGCACCGGCGCATTCTCACTGGTCCGGCGCAGCGCTGCTCGACGATGGCGGCTCGCTGGTGGGACTGGGCTCGCTGCTGGTGCGCGAGACGGTGGCCGGCGAGGACACCAATGCCAATATGTTCGTTCCCATCGACTTGCTCAAGCCCATATTGGACGACTTGATGACGCGGGGCCGCGCGCATCGGCAGTCACGTCCGTGGCTCGGCGTGTACGCCGTGGAGGTATCGGGCCGGGTCTATGTCACCGGCGTGGCCGACGGCAGCCCGGCGCAAGTTGCCGACCTCCGCGAAGGCGATCTCATCAGCCAGGTCGACGACCGGGAAGTCGCTTCTTTATCCGATTTTTACCGCCGGCTCTGGTCGTTGGGTCCTGCCGGCGTCGGCGTGCCCTTGACCACCGTACGCGGCGGCACCACCTTGCGGGTAAACCTGCGATCGGTGGACCGCACCGACTTGCTGAAGCGGCCCCAAGCGCACTGATGGGAACATCCGCAACTGGAACGCGGCCTCTTGCCCGCCTTGACCGGGCCAGAACCGGGAATCGGGGCGCCCGCGCCCCGATGTCGTCAGAGTCGCCCCGTCACCACCAGCACCAGGAGAATAATCACCACGAGACCTAGTCCGCCGCTCGGGTAATACCCCCAACCGCTGCTGTACGGCCAGGCAGGAAGCGCCCCGACCAAAAGGAGAATCAATAATATTAGTAGAATTGTGCTTATCGACATGTTGTTCTCCGTCATCAGGTGCACGGGACGATAGGCGAGAGGCCGATGCGAATCAGTCAGGGTGCTGCGTGACCGTCTGTAGGGTGGATCCTACCCATTTCGTGAACAGAGGGCCCAAATGCGGCTTTGTCTGACATACAGGCGATCCCGGAACGTCCATTGTACGGGCGCAGGGGAAGAACAGAGGGAAAAAGCGCCAGGCCGGGATAACCCGACCTAGAACATAGCTCGCCGTATGAACGAAACTCCAGTCCCCACTCACCATTCGGAAATTCCCGGCGCGTATCCGCCCGTGTCGAACGACGATCAACGGCCCGGCTGCCCCGTGGAGGCCGGCAGGGTGCTGCGGGAGCGGTACGTCCTCGTAGAGCGGCTGGGAACCGGGCGCAAAGGCACGGTCTTCAAAGCGCGCGACCGGTACCGCAGCGACCTCCCCGAAGCCGAGCAATGTGTCGCGATTAAAATTCTCCATGACTGGGTCGAAAACCGTGCGGCGCTGCTTGCCGACCTGAGACGCGAGTTTTACTGCGCTCAGATGCTTTCCCACCGCAATGTCATCAATGTGTTCGAACTGGACCGGGATGGCGACACTGATTTCTTTACGATGGAGTTGCTCGAAGGAGAACTCCTGAGCAGCGTGATGCAGCGCTTGCATCCGCTGCCCATGTCCCCTCCTCAAGCCTGGGCCATCATTCGGGACATTGGCGCAGGGCTGGAACACGCACACGCGCGCGATGTGATCCACGGGGATTTGAAGCCGCAGAACATCATGATTACCCATTCCGGCGAAGTTCGGATCCTGGATTTTGGCGTGTCGAGCACTGCTGCCAAACAAAGGGCAGAGCATCTGCGTCCGCGAAATGCGCTTTCCGCGGCCGCCCTCGCCTATGCGAGCTGCGAACTTCTGGAAGGGCGGCCCGCCGATCCCCGTGACGATATTTACGCGCTGGCCTGCATCTCGTACGAATTGCTGGCAGGGACGCATCCCTTCCTGCGCCGGCGCTCGACGGATGCGCGCGACCTTGCAATCGTTCCGCGCCGGCTGCCGCAACTCAATCGACAGCAATGGCAGGCACTTGCGATGGGGTTGTCTTGGCATCGCGCGGGCAGGTCCATATCGGTGCGCGCCTGGCTCAAGCGAGTGAATGCCGAACGCACGGCGGTCGAGCAATTGCCGCGCAGTCATGAACTCAAGCCGGCGCCCGCAGGCAGCACGCCGACCCCGGCCTTCAGGGCCACCGCACTCTTTGCGGTCCTGCTTTTTTGCGTGACCGTGTGGGTCTCGGTTGCTCGCTTGGCGCCAAGCAGGGAGGGCAGCGGTGCCGAGCTCGTGCCGGCAGTCGCGGCGAGCGAGCCGCTTGGCACCCCCTCCGCGACGAATGTGCCGGCCAGCCCGCAGAGCAGCGTCGCAGCCACTGCGCCGCTCGCCGGCAGCATCAGGCGCGGGGCCGGCCGCTCCAAGCTGCCCGCCGCATTGGCCGGCCCGCTGACGGTCTCCTCGCGCAACTATCGGGTTCGTTCGGGCCAACATTTTGCGGAAATACGTGTGCACCGCTCCAACCGGTCGGGCATCGATACTCCCTTCGAGTGGTGGACCGAGGCGGCATCGGCGAAACCCGGCATCGACTATGTGCATCAGGGAAAGGTGACCCAGTCGTTCCCCAAGGGCAAGAACTCGACCAGTTTCTTCGTCAAGCTCGTCCCCAAGGCGTCGCGTACTCAGCCAGAGATGTTCTACATCGCCATCGCTCAGTCCGGTCCCGGCGCCACGCCTGCCCAAGTCGAGCGCGCGGCAGTTTGGCTGCCGACGTCTTAGGACGGGACCCGCGTCTCAGTGTGTCCCGGCTGCCGCGGTTTGGTCCGCGACGATGGCCTGCCAGTTGATGATGGCGTTCCACGCGACGACGTGGCCGCGGCCTACCGGAGCGTCCAGGATGGCCGGGCGGCCGATGACATTATCCTCGCCCCACACCTGACCGCTGACCACGAACGGCTCTGAATCCGGTGCGCCCCACTGTAGAACCACGCTTCGCGGATCGAGCGGCCCATCGAGGCAGCTGGTGCCTGCCGGATACGTGACATTCTCGAGGTGAACGATCGCTCCGCGATGTTCACTTTGAATCGTCCCAGACGATACCGCGCCTCGAAAAGGCCTTCCTGTCCGGTGTCCTTCAACACGAACGCCGGACCGGTCCCCGCCAGACGCCCCCGGGGATGCGGCGCAGCGTCGAGCAACGATACCTTCGCGTCGCGAATCGACGCGTCGGCCGTGGGGATCACCTGTACATGGTAGTACGCGGGCAGCTCCCAAGAGACATCGTCATAGGGTTCCCCGCCGTTTTTCGGGTACTGCTGCGGCGTCAGTAGATCGACCGCGTAGCGCCGCCATCGCGGCCTTCAGCGCCTCGAGTTTTTCAATACCCCGCTCGTCGGCGACCGCGAGCAGGATGATGTCGCGCCCTTCCTCCGAGCGGCCGATGGTAAACACCTTCACGCGCGGCGTTGCCGCGGCCAGCGCGCGAAAATACGCATAGGCCTGGGCCGACTCGACCAATTCACCGGGCGCGCCCGCGATGCGGCCGAAGAACGCTGTCGGCGAAGGCACCGTGGCCGAGTTTGGAATATAAGAAACCCAAGGCGATAAAAAACGCGGTTCGGTCGTCGCCCTGGCGATTTCCGCCACCGAACCGGCTTCGGCGGTATCGGGTGCGACGGACTGCGCACGCGTCCCCAACGACGCGAACGCGGTGATGCCTGCCAACACGAGAATCCTAGTCAGCATGCTCGAGGTGCTCGCGTTCCAGGATCGAGGGCGCCGGGTGCCGCGACCACCACCAGTAGAAGGGCAGACCGGCGAGCAGCACCGCGACCCCTTGAAGGGCCTGGCGCGGCGCTGCCACGAACGTATTGAGCAGCAGCGCCACGGTGACGATGAGAAACATCGAGGGCACGACGGGGTAGCCCAATGCGCGGTAGGGCCGCGCGGCTTGCGGCATCGTCCGCCGAAAGATGAAAAGCGATGCGATGCTGAGGCCGTAGAATACCCAGGACACGAACACCACCGAATCGGTGAGCGTATCGTACGTACCGGAAACAGCCAGTACGCTGCCCCACGCGGTCTGCGCCAGAATCGCCCGCACCGGCACTTTCGAGCGCGGCGACAGTTTGGCCAGACCCCGAAAGAACAGCCCGTCGCGCGCCATTGCAAATGGAATTCGCGAATTCGCGAGGACGCTCGCGTGCAGTGAACCGAACGATGAAACCATCAACGCGGCGGCGGTCAAGGAAACGGCCACCGGGCCCCAGAATCGCTTGAGCACTTCGGTGGCCACGGAGGAGCTGGTCGGCACGCTGGCGATTTCCGCCGGCGTCAACGCATAGTAGTAGGCCGCATTGACGAACAAGTACAGTGCGCCGACCACCAGCATGCCGCCGACGAAAGCGCGCGGCAGGTTGCGTTGCGGATTGCGAATTTCACCGGCCAGAGGAGCTACATTGTTCCAACCGTCGTAGGCCCATAGCGCCCCCAGCATGGCCGCACCGAAGCCTGCAATGCCGCCGCGAGCACTGGCGGCCACGCCCTCGCAGGTGGCTTGCGAGCTCGATCCGGCCAGGTGCGTCCAGCTCCCCGGAGCGAACACGAAGGCCGCAAGGCCGACGCCGAACACCAGCAGTACCTTGGCAATGGTCACGACCAATGCCGTGCGGCCGCCGGCGGTGACCGAGGCGCAATTGATGAGCGCCACGGTCCAGATGGTCGCCAACGCCACCAGCGTCAAGCCGCCGATGCGCGCATGCAGACCCGCAATGACGCCGTCCGCATGCCAGGTCTCGAGAATCCCGCCAAGGGCCACGTTCATGAAAATCGCAAACCCGACCGCAAGCGCCGCCTGCGAGCCGGCGCGCGCCACCGCGAACACCATCCATCCGTACAGAAAGCCCATCAATCGCCCGTAAGCGCGCCGCAAATAGAGGTAGTCTCCGCCCGCCTCCGGCATCATGGCGGCGATTTCCGAATAAGAAAACGTGCCGGCGAGAGACAACAGGCCGGCAATCACCCACACGAGCAATACCGTCTTGGCGCTGCCGACGTTGCAGGTCATGACGCGGGTCTTCAAGAACACCCCGGTCCCGATCATGTTGGCAACGTTGACCGCAATCGCCGCCCACAGGCCCATGCCGCGGAACAGTTCCGCTCGGTTCGAAGCGGCCGGGGCCGACGCCGCTGGGTCGTGAATACTCATTCCGGTAGTATCGACGAAATGCAAGTCGACTACGGGCGAGTTTGGCCTTACCTGGTTGCAGTCCTCGCGGTGCTGGTGATTTATCGGCGATTCCGCCGCAGCTTCGGCCGCCAGCCCATGCGCCCCGTGCGCATGGGGGTGCGCATCGCAATTCTCGCGATGCTCGCGTGCTCGCTACTGCCCGCGGCATTGAAGTCCGGGCAATTCCTCGCGTCAGAAGTCGCCGGCATCGTGGCCGGCACCGCGCTCGGCATGTGGGGGGCACGGCACACACGCTACCTCACGTACCAAGGGCAGCTGCATTACGTGCCGCATACCTATACGGGCGTCGCGGTATCCCTGCTGTTCGTCGGACGCCTGGTATACCGCCTGGTCGAGCTGTACTCGCTGCGCGGGGCGAGCGGCCGCATGGCGCGGACCGAGGATTTCGCCGCACCGTCGATGGTGAGCAGTCCCTTCACCGTGGGTCTGCTATTCGTGGTGATCGGTTACTACGTCTGCTATTACAGCATGGTGCTGTGGAGGTCCAAGCACCCCTTATCTAGCGAGTACGAATAGTGCGTAGGTTGCTATGGCCATGCCAACGAGCAATGCGTTGGTGCCCCATCGATCGACGTTTCCAATCATGTCAATCTCCTTATTTCGACCACCAATAAAACACCGCAGTCCCGAAGGTGCGGCCGTGCCATTGATTGGGGGCAAGGTAGCATTTCAAACGCGGGCCGAGCTTGCGGCAGGTCTCAAAACTAATTGTTGATCGTGACGCACGATGGTGGTAAGGATATGTTCAACGCCGGCTCCCACGTCGAACACGACCTGTCGCCCGGCAGATCGAATGCGAGAGGCGTCGAGCGCGGTTAAACCGGAGGCAGCCATGGAACATCGCTGGGGTCAACGCCGACAGACCAACGTCACCGTGCGATTCGTAACCATGCCCTCCACCACCGGCATCGGGCGGCTGGTCGACATCAGTTCGACCGGAGCGTTCATGGAAACGAGCGTCAATCTGCGCCTTCTGTCGCTGCTGTATTTGGAACTGGCCGAACAGCCGAGCGGCGACGGCATCAATGGACGTCTCGCGGCCACGGTGGTTCGCCGCAGTGCGGCGGGAGTGGGCCTCGAATGGTGCGAATTCGCGGCCGAAACGACTCAGGCCTATGCGTGCCTGGCGCGCGGCTGGCGCGACTCGGGTCAGTTACCGCTGCCATCCATCCCCGACGCCCGCTGACACGCGCGCAGTGCCGGCCCCCCGGTCGGCCGGCCCGGCCCCCCAGTCCCCGGTTGCCCGACGCCCCTTCACGCCCGCAGCCGCGCCCCGCTGGGATCGAAGGCGGCGGCGGACAGACGAACCGCCGGATGCCGCTCGCCGATGATTTCAATTTCGAACCCGCTTTCGGCCGCCGCCACCGCCGCCGGCACGTAGCCGAGGGCCAGCGAACAGCCGACACGGTGGCCGAACGCCCCCGACGTCACCCAGCCGACCACCGCGCCGTCATGCCAAATAGGCTCATCGCCGAGCGCGTCCGCATCCGTCGCATCGACCTTGAAGCCCACGAGCCGCAGCGCGCCGCCGCTTTCTTGCTCCTCGGCGGCAGCCGACCGTCCGATGAATTCGCCCTTCTTCAGATCGACGAAACGTCCGAGACCCGCCTCGAAGGGTCCGTAGATGGGGCGGTATTCCCGGGCCCAGGTGCCGAAGTTCTTTTCGATACGCAGGGCATTGAGCGCCCGGCCGCCGAAGGATTTGAGCCCAAGCTCGCGGCCCGCCTCGACCAGCGAATCGTACAAGGCGCGCTGGTACTCGGTGGTCACCCAGATTTCATAGCCCAAATCGCCGGTGAAGGAGATGCGTCCCACATAGGCAGGGACCATCCCTACTTCCATGCGCCGAAACGACATGAAGGGGAAGGCGGCGGTCGCAAGGTCGTCGCGCACCAATTGCTGCAAGAGCGCGCGCGACTTCGGACCCGCGACCGACAATCCCACATACTGCATGGCGCAAGGCCGCACGGTGACGCCGGCCGGCGGCAGATGCCGTTCGAACCAGCGCATGTAATAGGTCTCGGCCGCGTAAGTGCCCACGAGGAAGAACCGATTGGAGGAAATACGGCACAGGGTGAAATCGCCGATGAGTTTGCCGCGCTCGTTGAGCATGGGGCTCAGGGCGATCCGCCCCACGCTGGGAATGCGGTTGGCCATGATGGTCGAAAGCCATTGGGCCGCCGCCGGTCCCTGGACCTCGAATTTTCCATAGTTGGATATTTCCAGGAGTCCCACCGCGTCGCGCACCGCCGCACACTCGGCCGCGACGTGCGGATGCGCATTCGAGCGGCGAAAGCTCACGTGGTCCACGGCCTGCGCCGCGCTCGGCGCAAACCACAACGGATGCTCGAGGCCGCAATAGTCGCCGAACACCGCGTGCTCGGCCACCAGCTTCTCGTAAATCGGCGTCGTGCGCAGCGGGCGCGCGGCGGTCAGTTCCTCGTTGGGAAATCGGATGCTGAAGCGACGCGAGTAATTCTCGCGCACCTTGGCATTGGTGTAAGCGAGGGTGGTCCAGTCCCCGTAGCGCGCCACGTCCATGCCCCAGACGTCCGCGCCCGGATCGCCGTCGACCATCCAGCGCGACAGCGCCAAGCCGACACCGCCCCCCTGGCTGAAACCGGCCATGACGCCGCACGCCACCCAGAAATTCTCGAGGCCGCGAATGGGTCCGATCAGCGGGTTGCCGTCCGGTGCGAAAGTGAACGGGCCGTTGACGACTTTTCTGATCCCGGCATTGCCCAACGCCGGGAAGTGTTCGAAACCTACCTCGAGGCTCGGCGCGATGCGCTCCAGGTCATTGGGCAACAGGTCCTGTCCGAAGTCCCAGGGCGTCGTCGTTTCGCACCACGGCACGCCGGCGCGCTCGTAAGTCCCCATGAGCATGCCGCCGCGTTCCTGACGCAGATAAATCTCGCCCTCGAAATCGATGGCGTGCAGCTGCTCGCCCTTTCCGATCGAACCGGGGCCTGCCAATTCCGGCATGTCGCCGGTGATGAGATATTGGTGTTCCATGGCAAGAACCGGCAGTTCGATGCCCACCATCCGCCCCACCTCGCGGGCCCAAAGACCCGCCGCATTCACGACGTGTTCGGCCTGAACGTTGCCGTGGTCGGTGATGACGTCCCAGGACCCGTCCGCACGCTGCCGCAGGTCGGTCACGCGCGTTTGACGCACGATCTCGGCGCCGCCGATCTGCGCGGATTTGGCATAGGCGTGAGTGACGCCGTAGGGATCGACGTGGCCCTCGATGGGATCGAACATCGCTCCCTTGAAATGCTTCTTGTCCATGAGCGGGAACAGCTTCGCCGCTTCGTCCACGGAGATGATTTCCAAATCCATGCCGAGATAGCGCCCGCGAGCCTTGGCCATTTTCAGCCAGTCGAGCCGCTCGCGCGTACCCGCGAGCATGATCCCGCCCGTGATGTGCACGCCGCAGGATTGCCCCGAGATGGCCTCGATCTCCTTGTACAGCTGGATGGTGTATTGCTGTAATTTCGCGACGTTCGGATCGCCGTTCACGGTGTGCATGCCGCCGGCCGCATGCCAGGTCGAACCCGAGGTGAGTTCGGCGCGCTCGATCAACAAGACGTCCTTCCAACCCGCCTTGGTCAAGTGATATAGAACGCTGGCGCCGACGACGCCGCCGCCGATTACCACCACTTTTGCGTGGCTCTTCATCAAAATTTGCTCCCGATTGATCGAAGTACAAGTTTGCGGCCGTCACTCACCCGCCATCACTCATTGGAAACCACCAAGTGAATGGGCCCGGAGGCGTTTGCCGCACCCGTGCCGAAGCGCTCGATCAACCACGATCTGAACAAGGCGATGGCCGTATCGCTCAAGGCTTCCGGATGAGTGGTCAAATAGTAGCCAAAGCCGTCGTCGAGGCTGTCCTCGAACGGCCTGGCCAGGCGGCCGGTGCGGATGTAGTCGCCGAACAAGTAGGTGTCGACCAAGGCGATCCCCTCCCCGGAGAGCGCGTACTGCACCGCCAGTACCGCGGTATCGAATACCAGGCCCCGTTCCACGTTCAACGAGTTCAAGCCTGCCTGACGAGCGAACTGCAGCCACAGATGATGGCGCGGCAGATCGGAGATGCGCACGTGGATGAGTTCGTTGGCTGCGACGAATTCCGCCAGGCTCTTGCCCTGGTGGCGCGCCGCGACGCTGGGGTGGCACAGCATGCTGAGACGCACCGGCCACAACAAGTCGGTCACCAGGTCGGTGACGGTGGGTTTCGAATAGACCACCGCGACGTCTACGTCGCCGGGCGGCGGCCCGACCCCGTAGGGACTCACCAGGTCGATTTCCACTTCGGCGGCAGCGCGCCGGAAATCGCGCAGGATGGGTACCGCGAGATGGACCGCGAAGCTCGGCGGCATTTGCACCCGCAAAGTTCTGATACTGGTTGCGCCTTCTTTGCGGATATCGTCGAGTGCATACTCCAGGCGGTCGAAGGACTTCACGACGGCAGGCAGCAGCAGCTGACCGGCCTTGGTCAACACCAGCGCGTGCGGCCGGCGCTCGAACAGCTGGGTACCGATCAACTTTTCCAGGGCGATCACGTGCCGCGACAACGCGCTCTGCGAAATCAGCAATGCGTTCGCCGCTGCGGTGAAGCTCGAATGCTTGGCCACTCCCTCGAACGCGCGCAGCGCATTCAAGGGTAGCCAACGGCGATCGAAACCGGTTTTCGCCATGCGGATCCCTAAGGAGACCACGCCCGGGTGTACGCGATGGCCCGCTTTTGATCGGCGATGATGGTCTTGGACGCCAGGAACAAATGATAGGCCGCCCAGAAGCCCGTGGGCGCCAGGATCAGCATGGCCATCCGCAACGAAGCGGCGTCGACGCCGCGGCCGGAGGCGAACCAGACGCTCAACAAGCCGACCATCTTCGGCGCGACGATCAGATTGAACACGTTGGCGACCAGGAGCGATACCGCGATGAACATCGAGCGCATGTGGCAAGGCGACAGGTTGTTGAGCAATCCGAAACACGGCCCGATGTAAAAATAGATCGCCGGGATAAAAATCCAAAACATGATTTTTGCCACGAGGAGCGAGTGAGTCGCATAGGCGACGATGGAGGGAATCGTGGTCAGCGCGACCACGCCCCCGAGAAGCCACACCACGCGGCGCGGGTCGGCCATGAACGGCCTCGACAGCAGCCAGGCGGTTCCGACCGTGGCCACGCAGCCCCCGATCAAGTGAATATTGCCGGTCACGTCGCTGGCTTGAGCGACGTCGAGCCGATAGGTGCGCATCAGGAATGCAGGGGTCCAGTACATCAGGCCCCAGCCCCAGAGCGCGCACAGTCCGCCTCCCATCACCACGTGAAATGCCGCTTTTTGCTGCCAAAAAAACCGCCACGTCTCTTTCAGCGACGGCTTGATCTCGTCGACGATTTCGTCCAGGCGGCCGCGGTGAGGCTCGCGAATCGTCAGATACACGATGAGGCCCACCACCAAACCCGGAACGCCGAGCGCGAGGAACGCGTGCCGCCAATCGTAGAGGCGCGCCACCTCCCCGGCCACATCGAGTGCGATCCACGCGCCGATGGGCGCACCCAGGGCGAGCACGGTCATCGCCATCGGCCGCCGGTGAGGGGGAAAGCAATCGGAGACTATGGCGGTCGACGGCGGCGTGCCGCCCGCCTCGCCGATGCCCGCCCCGATACGCGCGAGGGCGAATTGCATCCAACCGCGCGACAGCCCGCACAGCGCCGTGAAGCCGGACCAGACCACCAACGAGATCGCGAGAATATTGCGCCGATTCGAGCGATCGGCAAACCACGAGATCGGAATGCCGCAGGTCACGTAGAACAGGGCCAGCGGCCAGCTGGTCAGCATGCCGACGCTGTCGTCGTCGAGATGCAGATCGAGCCGTATGGGCTCGAGTACCGTGGAGACGACGTAGCGATCGGCGATATTGATCGCATAGATCAGACACATCAGGATGAGGACGTACCAGCGCTCCACCGATGAGGGAGCTTTGGTGTGCGGAATGTCGATCGCGGTGCTGCTCAATGTCAACCTCGGGTTTGACTTGCCTCGGAGCCCTGTTCTACGTATCCCAAAGGCACCATACAGGGTTCGCAACCATTTCGCGACGGTCCGGTAAGCGCCGATGTTTGCAGACAAACAGGCATTTGGCTTTCGAGAAATGACATGGGCCCATCGTGAAATGGCATGGCGAAATGGCATGGCGCCGGGGGCCGATCAGGCTAAGCTCGCGGCGGTGGACCAGTTCGACTACATCATCATCGGCGCAGGCACGGCAGGTTGTGTCCTGGCCGACCGCTTGTCCTCGGACGGACGCCGGCGGGTGCTCGTACTCGAGGCAGGCGGATCGGATGCGCGTTTTTGGATCAAGACGCCGATCGGTTACGGCCGCACCTTCGCCGATGCGTCGGTGAACTGGAAGTACCAGACGCAGCCGAGCGCGGGACTCGACGGCCGCAGCATGTATTGGCCGCGCGGCCGGGTGGTGGGCGGCTCGAGTTCCATCAACGCGCTGGTGTATTGCCGCGGGATGCCTGCGGACTTCGATGATTGGCGCGCCATGGGTAACGCGGGCTGGGGCTGGGATGAGGTGCGCCCGTACTTCGAAAAATCGGAGCGCCGGGTGGATCCCGAGGGCCGCGCGACCACCGGCGGTGCGCTCGACATCAAGGACGTCACTCCTTACTTGCATCCGATGAAGGCGAATTGGCTCGCTGCCGCTCGGGAACTGGGCTTTCCCGTGACCGAGGATTTCAACGGCCCGCGGCCCGAAGGGCTGGGCTGCTATCGAGTGACCATCCGCAACGGCAAACGCCGCTCGGCGGCCGATGCATTCCTGCGTCCCGCACTGCGCCGCGACACCGTCAAGCTCGAGATGCATGCCTGGGCGAGCAAGATCCGTTTCAGCGGCCGTCGCGCCACCGGAGTGGAATGGTCGCGCGACGGGCGGGAGTATTTTTCCGGCGCCGCGAAAGAAGTCATCGTGTGCGGCGGAGCCGTCAATTCTCCGCAGCTCTTGCAGCTCTCGGGCATCGGCCCGGGCGCCGCGTTGGCCGCACATGGCATCACGCCGCTGGTGGACAACCCGGCCGTGGGCGGTCATCTGCAGGACCACCTGGCCGTGGTCTATTCTTTCAAGGCGAGTCGCCCCACACTGAACGATGAGCTGCATTCGACCTGGGGGAAGCTGCGCTGCGGCTTGCGCTACCTGCTCGCGCGCAGCGGGCCGCTGGCGCTGAGCGTCAACCAATTCGGCGGCTTTCTACGCGCAAATCCGGCGGCGCTGCGCCCCGACGTCCAGTTGTATTTCAATCCCGTGACCTACGGCACCGGCGATGCGGCACGCACGCGCATCGCGCTCGATCCCTTTCCCGGCTTCTATCTTTGTTTCCAGCCGACGCGGCCCACCAGCGTCGGCCGCATCGACATCGCCAGCGGCGACTATCGCCGCGCGCCGCTGATCGCACCCAATTACTTGTCCACCGACAAAGACGTGCTCGACGTGATGCACGGCGGGCGTCTGCTGCAGGCGCTCGCTCGCACCCGGGCGATGCAGGCCTTGATTCTCGAACCCCTCGCGCCGGACCTGTGCGCCATGGGAGACGCCGAACTGATCGCCGACTTCCGGAAACGCGCAGCCACCGTGTATCACCCGGTGGGCACCTGCAGAATGGGGAACGACCCCACGGCTTCGGTGGTGGATCCAACGTTGCGAGTGCATGGCGTCGCGGGGCTGCGAGTGGTCGACGCGTCGGTATTTCCCACGGTCACGTCGGCCAACACCAATGCTCCGACTCTCATGGTGGCGCAAAAAGCCGCCGATATAATCAGGATGGCGCAATGAAACTCGACAGCGTGAAAGTGTTCATCGTGGGCAACCCGCCGCCCTGCTTCGGCGGCCGCTATTTCGTATTCCTGAAGCTGAAAACAGCCTGCGGAATCGAAGGCGTGGGCGAAGTGTATGCCGCCACGTTCGGGCCGCACGTCATCGCCTCCATGATCGAGGATGTTTTCACGCGCCGCTTCTGCGGCCGGGACCCGTTCAAAATCGAATCGATCTGGCGCGAGAGCTATGGTTCGGGCTTCAGCCTGCGGCCCGATCTGTCGCTCATGGCCGTGCTGAGCGGCTTGGAAATGGCCTGTTGGGACATCATCGGCAAATCGGTGGAGCAGCCGGTATACAACCTGCTGGGCGGCAAAGTTCACGAGCGCCTGAGAAGCTACACCTATTTATACCCGGCCGATGGCGAGGGCGATGACTTCTACCACGATGCGGACCGGTCGGCGGAGCGCGCGGCCGAGTACGTTGCGCAGGGCTTCACCGGGCTCAAATTCGATCCCACCGGGGGTTTCTCGGCCTACGATCCTCGCCAACCCACGCAAGAAGCGTTGGAACGCACCGTTCGTCTCACGCGGCGGGTGCGAGAAGCGGTGGGCCATAAGGCGGATCTGTTGCTGGGCACGCACGGTCAATTTACGACCTCGGGCGCGATTCGGCTGGCCTCGCACCTGGAACCCTACGATCCCCTATGGTTCGAAGAGCCCGTGCCGCCCGAGATGCCGGAACAGATGGCGCTGGTGGCGCGCGGCACGCGAATTCCCATCGCAACCGGTGAGCGGCTCACCACCAAGTACGAGTTCGCGCGCGTGCTGGCCGCCGGTGCCGCCAACATCCTGCAGCTCAATCTCGGCCGCGTCGGCGGCTTGCTCGAGGCGAAAAAAGTGGCCGCCTTGGCCGAAGTGCACTATGCGCAGATTGCGCCGCATCTGTATTGCGGGCCGGTCGTGGGCGCCGCCAATATCCAAATAGCGGCTTGTTCCCCGAATTTCCTCATCCTCGAAGGCATTCAGAAATGGGGAGGCTTCCACGCGGAAATCCTCAAGACCCCCATTCAGTGGGAGGATGGCTTCGTGATACCGCCGACGGCGCCGGGTCTGGGGGTGGAATTGAACGAGGCGGTAGCCCTCGCCCATCCCTATGCAGCCGACGGCGCGCTGCACCTGGAGATGATAAATCGGCCGCTGGGGTAATCGCTGTAGTTTGCGCGCAACGCAACAACATGTCGCAATTTGGCATGGGGGTATCGCTTAATAGCATAGCAATCAGCAAATGATCGGCTATGCTCGGGCGAAGGGATTGCGTGTTTACGCCCGCGCTTGTGATGTTTCCGAGCAACAGGGTGGTCGATTTTCTCGGGAGGCTCCTGGGCTCCTCTCCAACAGATAATACAGAAGGGATGAACGCATGAATTCAAATTCGAAGTTATCCTATGCCATTGCCGCGATATTGAGCGGGTCGGCCTTAGGGGCCGCGCACGCCGCGCCGGCGGCCGACACGAACGAATCCGAAGGGATTCAGGAAATCACGGTCACGGCTCAGCGGCGCACGGAGAACATGCAGGATGTGCCCATCTCCATCCAGGCACTCACCGGGGAAACGCTGACGCAGCTGAACGTCACCACGTTCGACGATTTCATAAAGTTCGTACCCAACGTGACGACGGCGGGCTCCGGTCCCGGGCAGAACTCCATTTTCATGCGCGGCCTCTCGGTCGGCGTCACCGGTCAGCAGGGCACGGGCACCACCGGCCCCATCCCGAACGTCGCGGTGTACCTCGATGAAGTGTCGGGCGCCCTGCCCGGCCGCAATATGGACGTATACGCCGCGGACATCGAGCGCATCGAAGTGCTCGAAGGTCCCCAGGGTACTTTGTTCGGCTCAGGTGCCCAGGCGGGTGTGCTGCGCTACATCACGAACAAGCCCAAGCTCGACAAGACCGAAGGCACCGTGAACGCCGGCTACAGTTATACGGCGCACGGCGATCCCAACGGCAACGTCGATGCCACGCTCAACTTGCCGCTCATCCCGGACACCTTGGCGGTGCGCGCCGTGATCTACGACGACAATCGCGGCGGCTACATCAACAATGTGCCGGCGACGTTCACGCGCTCGCAGACCGACGAGGGCTTCTACGATTACGTCAAGGGCGTCAACAAGCGCATCCTGCCCACCGACAGCGTGTCCATCAACAACGCCAACGTCGTCGGCAATGCCATCAACCCGGTGACCTACTCCGGCATTCGCGTGTCGGGACTGTACAAGATCAACGACGACTGGGACGCCTTGCTCACGCAGAGCTACCAGAACATGAACGCCCAGGGCGTGTTCTACCAGATGCCCAACGGCCCGGAAGGCACGTACTTCAACGCCGTGGGCGAGCCGCTGGGCGGCCGGCCCCTGCCGCCGTTGTCGGTGGCCGTGTTCAACAACAACTTCGACAAGGATAA
>JALYHU010000172.1 GCA_030776345.1 Pseudomonadota bacterium
TTGGTTGGCGTCCTCCGGGTTGGCAATCGACAATGGGCTGGTGTGCGACTCCACGCTGGCCACGCGCGCCCCCGGGGTCGTGGCGGCGGGCGATGTCGCCCGATGGCCCAATGTGCTTTTCGGCGAGAGCATGCGGATCGAGCACTGGACCAATGCCCTCGATCAAGGGGCTGCGGCTGCCCGCCGGCTGCTGGGCGGTGAGGACTACACGCAACCGTTTGCGCCGGTCCCGTACGTCTGGTCCGACCAATACGAAACGAAGATCCAAATCGTGGGGCGGATCAAGCCGGGGGACGACGTCAGCCTGGTGCACGGCTCCATCGAGGAAGGGCGCTTCGTCGCCGTGACGGGCCGTGCCGGCCGACTCGTCGGTGCGATGGCCTTCAACGAGCCACGCAAATTGATGGGCTGGCGAAAACCCATAGAGGCCGGGACCCCCTGGTCCGATGCACTCGCGGCGGCTGGACCATCCAGCCGCGTTGTGTAAACGGCCCTCAGAAACATTTCCTGCGACCTGGCCGATCTTGCGGTGCGCTCGGATGGCCGTCATTCTAGGAAGAAGGACGTCCCGACGTCGATTCAGCCAGGTGGTGGGATGCGATACACGTGAACGATCAGCCTTCGCAATTTGATTTGATGGAGGCGAACCTCCGTGATGCTGGACCACGAGATCAGGCCCTTCGGGCTGGCCGAAGCGGAGTTTCGCGTCTTGACCACTTTGTTTTCGCAGCCGCAGGGCGTGGCGCATCCCAGCGATCTGTGCATGCGGGCCTCCCGGAGCCCGGCAAACATGTCGCGCATCTGCGATGCATTGGTGAATCGCGATCTGATTACCCGCGTGCTCAGCCTGCACGACCGGCGGCGTATGGATGTTCGTACCGATACAACATATGCTGATGAGCTTCCCGCAAACCGAGCAGCGCGAATTCATCGCTCAACTCAAGCGGTGCGTACTTCAGCTGCGCCAACAGACGCCGCAGGAAGTTGCGGAGCGCGCCCCATGACGCGCAGATTATGGGCAATGACGGCAGGCGTAATGCTCTGCGTCGCGTGCACCGGCTTGCCGCCGAAGCCTAAACCCGTGCAGCTGCCGATTGCAGCGCCGCTGGAGGGCTTCGAGACGGCCGGCGGCGGCGAATGGCCCGCCGCGGAGTGGTGGAAGCGTTATCAGGATCCCACCCTCGACCGGTTGGTCGAACTGGCCACGGACTCCTCGCCCACCTTGGCGACGGCCCACGCTCGCTACGACTCGGCGCGGCAGTCGGTTCGCCTCGCCGGTGCGGCGTCCGGAGTTCGAGTAGATGCCAGCGCCGACATCGACCGTCAGCGGCTGAGCGACAATGGACTCGTCCCGCCGACGCTTCTCGGGTTTCACTGGTACAACCAGGCTGACCTGGGATTGCAGGCCAGCTACACCTTCGACTGGTGGGGCAAACAGCGCGATGCCGTGGAAGCGGCCATGGACCAAGTGCACGCAGCCCAGGCGGATCGCAGCGCCGCTGCGCTCGTGCTCGCGAGTTCGGTGGCGGAAACCTATTTCGGCTGGCAGGCGGATCAAAGCCGTTTGAGCCTGGCCCACGCGCGCGCCGACACCGTGCTGCGTGAGCGCGCCATCGTCGCTGCCCGTGTCGAGGCAGAATTGGACCCCGAGGATGAGCTGAACCGCTACGAACTGGCAGCGGCCGACACGCAGGAACAAATCGCGGCGCTGCAGGGCTCGGCGACCCTGCGGGTGACCGCGTTGGCTGCGCTGGTCGGGAAATCGCCTGCGGAATTACCGCCGTTGCAGGCGAAGGCGCTGCCCACGCCGTCCGGGAACTTGCCCGATGATGTCAAAATCGATTTGATCTCGCGCCGTGCCGACATCACCGCCAGCCGCTGGCGCATCGAAGCGGCGCAAAGAAATTTGGATTTCGCGCGCGCCGAATTCTTCCCCGATATCACCGTCAACGCCTTGGCCGGTCTGTCGAGCATCAATCTGGGAAAGCTGCTGGAGTACGGTAGCCGCGTACCGCAGGCGAGTGCTGCCCTGCATCTGCCGATATTCGATTCCGGACGCCTCGAGGCGCGCTACGGTGCCACCCAGGCGGAAATGAATTCCGCCGTGGCGAGCTACCAGGACACGCTCGTATCTGCGGCGCGCGACGTGGCAACGCAAGCGTCGATGCGGGCGCAGATCGCCGCGCAAAGGACCCAACGGCTGCTCGAGGTCGATGCCGCGCAGCAACTGCAAAGCAGTGCATCGGCCCGGGTGAGGCAGGGAGTCAGCGATTCGCGAGCCGAGTTGACGGCGACCGAGGCGTTGATCCAACAGCGCGATGCCTTGCTGCAGCTCGACGCGGCCGCCGTCTCGGCGGACATCGCGCTGCAGCGGGCGCTCGGCGGCGGTTACCTGGGTCCGCAGCGGTTCGCCAATTCCCCCATGCCTTCCACGACGACGACACCGTGAACGCAACAATCGAACCTCCCGCACCCGCGCCCGACAACGGCAGACGGGCCAAGATCCTCATTCTCATAGCGGTGATTTTCATCCTGTTGGGCGCGCTTTGGGCGGTCTATTGGGTATTGGTCCTGTCGAAGAGCGAAAGCACGGACGATGCTTATGTGAACGGCAACAAGGTGGTGATCTCGGCTCAAGTGTCCGGCACCGTTATCGCGGTGCTCGCGGACGATACTCAACTGGTCAAAGCCGGCCAGGTGTTGGTACGGCTCGACCCCGTCGACGCCGAGACCAGCCTCAGCCGTACGGCCGGCGCGCTCGCGCAGACGGTACGGCAGGTGCGTCAGGAAAAATCGACGGCCGATCAATATGACTCGGCCGTCGAAACACGGCGGCTCGAGTTGGCGCGTGCCCAAGCCGATCTGGCCAAGCGCGAGCCGCTGCTCGCCGAGCACGCAATTGCGGCTGAAGAAGTGCGGCACGCGCGCGAGAGTGTCGAATTGGCGCGCGCCGCGCTGATGCAGGCGAGGCGCCAATCCACTTCCTCGCATGCGCTGGTCGACGGCACCGAAGTGGAAGACAACCCCGCAGTGCTGCAGTCGAAGGCTGCGTATCGCGACGCGTGGATTGCCGCGCAACGCAATGCGGTGGTCGCGCCCGTGACGGGATATGTGGCGGAACGCAGCGTGCAGTTGGGACAGCACATCCTGGCAGGGCAAGCGCTCATGACGGTGATTCCATTGAACTCGTTGTGGGTCGATGCGAACTTCAAGGAAGTACAATTGCGCCATTTGCGCATCGGCCAGCCGGCTGAAGTGCGCAGTGATCTTTACGGCGGCGCGTTCATATTTCACGGGCACGTCAAGGGCATGGCGGCCGGCACCGGCGCAGCGTTTTCATTGTTGCCCGCGCAAAACGCTTCCGGCAATTGGATCAAAGTCGTCCAACGTGTGCCGGTACGCATCCAAATCGACGATGATGACTTGGCGAAATCGCCGCTGCGAGTCGGCTTATCCGCCACCGTCACGGTGGATACGACCGATCGCGGCGGGCCCGTTCTGGCGCTCGACGCGAACGACAAACCGGTCGGCGACACGCAGGTCTATACGCAAGATCTCGAAAAAGCGAATGCCGAAGCCGATGCTGTGGTACGGCGCAATCTAAGCGCCGCGCACTAGGCAGCGCGCAGGGTGTGACCGGCACGAAAGCAACGCGCGTGGACGCGATCCCGCGGGTTACGGCAGCGTCAGAACGACCTTCACCGAGGAATCAGCCGCTGATTTTTCGATATATCCGATGCCGTCGCGCTCCGCCGCGACGAATTTTTTCACGTCGGCCGAGGACGCCAGAATTTTCGGCGGCATCCCCCTCCCGGAAAAGACCAATCGCGACCAGATGGCGCGAATCTGCGCGGCTGATTTGCCGGCGACTTTTTGGTAGAAGTCAGTTCGCAGCGGCGACTCCTCCGCCTGGTCGACCGGGCGGGCCTTGACGCCGCCCGGCATGGTTGCGGTCATGCCCAGAAACAGCTGCTGTACTTGATCTGCCGACACGCTGACGGTGGGATTGCTCGCATTGACGATGACGACCAATTCTTCTGCCGTCACGGTGCGCGCGGTTGCAAGAGTGGCCAGACTGCCGCACACCACCACCGCGATCTTTTTCATTGTCGTGCTGTTCATGTTCGTTGCCTCAAAACACGAAGTCGACGGCGACGCTGAGGACATTCGCGCTGTTGCGGAATCCGGGCTTGGCATTGGCGAACGGTATGTCACCGACCGAGTCGTGGACATGATCGAATTGGAACTTGAAATCCACGGACTTGATCAAATCCGCCCGCAATCCGAAGCTGAGGGTGTTATCGGTCATCTCCGCCAAAGGCATGGCGACCGCGACTCCGGCGAATCCAGGAAAGAAGGCAACTGCGGCGGGTCTTTGGCCTCGCGCGTACATGGCGTACGGCAGCCAGTTACCGGTGCGGTAGCCGCCGAGGGCGTACCACCCATTGAAATTGGAAGCGGCCCCGCCGGCGACCCGTCTTTCGATAATTTCTCCCTGCAGCACGACATTGTCGTGGTCCAGAGCTCCACCGATGCCGTTGAACGAATAGGGCTGGTTCGCAAGCAGGCGGCCGGCTATGAACACATCCACCTGAGTTTGCATGTGGCTGAGCCGCACGGTTCCGAGGCCCCCGTCCCAGCTCGCGTTGAAGCCGCGGAGGGTATGTCCGTAGAGCGTCGCCATCGCGCCCAATTGGGTTCGCGTGTGTCCGGCCAGACCGCTCACCGTCAGGCTGGAC
>JALYHU010000173.1 GCA_030776345.1 Pseudomonadota bacterium
CCCGTGGCCGTGATCGCCGAAGGCGACAAAGTGCTCGTGGTCCTGAAAATCAAGCGCCCCGATCCCGATTCGCCGGGCAAGACCTATGACAGTTTCTGGTTCGACCTCTATCGGATCAAGGACGCGAAAGTGGCCGAGCACTGGGACGGCGCGCTGAAGGGCGCTCCTCCCTGAGAGCCGGCACGGCTCAAAACGCCGTTTGCGCCGATCCCTTGAGCTGCAATCGCTGACGCGCCTCCGCGGGCGTCGCGACGGTAAACCCGAGCTCGCTCAATATTCGCACGATCTTCCGAACCTGTTCCGCGTTCGACGTGGCGAAGCGGCCGCGTTCCAGATATAGGCTGTCCTCCATGCCGACACGCGCGTTGCCGCCGAGAAGAATGTTCTGGGTTGCCATCGGCATTTGATGACGCCCTGCCGCGAGAACCGACCACTCGATGGCGTTTCCGAACAGGCGCTGCGCCGTGCGCACCAAGTGCAGCAAATGGTCCGTCTCCGCACCGATACCGCCCAAGATCCCTAGGCAAAACTGAATGAACAGCGGGGGTTCGTAGAGCTTTTGGTCGATGACCCACGCGAGGTTGTGCAGGTGGCCCAGGTCGTAACATTCGAACTCGAAGCGTGCCCCATGTCCCTTTCCGAGGCGGTTCATGATGGCCTCGATGTCGCTGAACGTGTTGCGGAATACCCCGCTGCGGGAGCCTTCGAGAAACGGTTTCTCCCATTCGTACCGGAATTCCTTGATACGCGCCGCCGCCGGAAAGAGGCCTACGTTGATCGAGCCCATGTTGAGGGACGTCATTTCAGGACTCATGGATTCGGGCGCCGCCAGCCGTTCATCCAGGGTCATGCCCGGCGCTCCACCCGTGGTGATATTGATGACCGCGTCGGTCGCGGCTTTGATTCGGGGTACGAACTCTCGGAACACGGCCGGGGAAGCGGTGGGGCGCCCGTCCACCGGATCCCGCGCATGCAGGTGCAAAATCGCGGCACCGGCCTGCGCTGCGGCGATGGATTCGGTTGCGATCTGATCCGGCGTGATCGGGAGGTGAGCCGACATGCTCGGCGTGTGCAGCGAGCCGGTGATGGCGCAGGTGATGATGACGGGATTTGCCACGTTACGGTTCGGCCCTGACCTGGTTGTCGATTGCGCCGAGATGTTCGATCTCGACACGGACGCGGTCGCCCGGCTTGAGGAAACTGCCGGTGGCGATGCCCACTCCGGCCGGAGTACCCGTGGCGATCAGATCACCGGGCTCCAGCGTCATCACGGTCGTCAGATACGCGATCTGCTCATAGATGTTGTAGATCATGTCGCCGGTGGACGTTCGTTGCCGTTCCTCGCCGTTGACGGTCAGCCACATCATGAGCGCGTGCGGATCTTCGATCTCGTCGTCGGTGGTAATCCAGGGTCCGATGGGACCGTGCGTGTCGAAGCTCTTGCCCAATGTGTAGGTTGGGGTGCGCAACTGCCAGTCGCGGGCCGACACATCGTTGGTGACGCAATAGCCGGCGATCACCGAGCGGGCGTCGGCCACGCTCACATGGCGGCAGCGCTTGCCGATCACGACGCCCATTTCCGCTTCATAGTCGAGCTTGGTGGATGCCCTCGGGAGGTCTATGGGGTCGTAGGGACCCGTGATGCAACTCACTTGTTTGTTGAACCACAGCTGAAACTTCGGAATGGAAATACCCGCCGCAGCCGCTTCGTCGGCGTGCGCCTTGTAGTTCATGCCGATGGCCAGGTACTTCTGTGGATCATCGATCGGTGCGATGAGATGCACGGTATCGAGAGCGAAGGAGGGCGCGCGAGCCGCCTCCAGGGCCGGCCGCAACGCGGCGAGATCGGCGAGCACGGCGCGCATCGAAGTGCCTACGCCCGGAATGCCCGAAAGATCGACGACGTGACCGCCAACGACTTTCCCTATTCGCACGCCGCCGCTATGAGTAAATCGACAGAGTCTCATGATTTATCGGTTCCTTACGGGTGAATGCACAAGCGCCCCTGATTCAGCCCTTTGTAGAGATATTCGAGGGCGCCGGGAGCTGCGTCCAGACCTTCCAGGATGTCGGTTTGCGTATCCAGCATTCCCGCGGCATGGAGTTGTTTGAGTTCCGACAGCGCTTGCTCGAACAGATCGGCGTGATCGACCACGACGAATCCCTGCCAGCTCAAGCGTTTGACGATCATGTCCCGTTCCCGGCGCGGCCCGGTCGGTACCGGTAGCCAACTGGCGACCGAAGCACTGCCGCATTGAATGACGCGGGCGCCGCGATTCAGTGCCGGAAACACCGCGTCCGCGATCGCACCGCCGGTGTTGTCGTAGTAGATGTCGATCCCCTTCGGACAGGCCTCGGCAACCGCGCCGGCCAGATCGGGTGTGCACTTGTAATCGACCGCGACCGTGTATCCCAGGGTCTCGATGCATCGGCGCACTTTGCCGGCACCCCCGGTAATGCCGACGGAGGTGAGTCCTCGGCTTCTTGCGAGGCTCGCGACCACACTGCCGACGGCACCTGCCGCGGTGGATACCAGTACCGTTTCGCCCTGCCGCGGACGCGCCAAGTGCGCAAACCCGATCCAGGCGGTAAGGCCGTTGAAGCCCAGCGCGCCCAACCACACCGGCGGCGGGGCGATATTCGCATCGATGCGCCAATACAAATCCTTCGCGCGCGCCGCTGCGTACTGCTGCCACCCGAACATACCGTAGGCCAAGTCGCCCGGATGCCAGTCGGGATGACGGCTTTCGATGATTTCGCCGATTCCCTCCGCGCGCATCACCGCGCCATCGGGAACGCTCATGTAATTGCGTTCGGCGCTCAACCAACCCCGCATGGCGGGGTCGACCGCTGCGTAGCGCACGCGTACGCAAACTCCGCCATCCGGGCACGTCGGCATGGCGGTATCGGGGACAACTTCGAATACATCGGCGGACGGAACTCCTGCGGCTCGCTTCACCACTCGAACTTGTCGATTGATCATCGGGTGCATGCCAAGCCTATCAGCGCATGAAATCCGGGTTGAACGGGGGAGCCCATTGCGCCAGTGCCTCGGCGGCGCCCTCCGGCGAAAAGGGCGCGGTGCCCCCCTCGTAGGCGTCATTGACCAGGTCGCCGTCCGTCCAATGCTCGATCTTGAGCCCGAACGGATCCCGCCAATAGTCGAATATCTGGCTCCCATCGACGTGGCGGCCGACGCCCCAGCTGTGTTCCCACCGGGTGGCACGCTTCAAATGGCGGTTGCCCATCATGAGGTCGTCCATGTCGAGCACCTCGAAACCGAGATGATCGAAGCCACGGCGGTTGTCGCCGATCAGGGCAAGGCTGTGATGATCGGTAAACCGGTCACCCAGGCCGCAGTGCAGGAACGCGGCCATGATGTTGCCCGGCTCGCCCGCATAGTAGCTATCGCTCAGCCGCAAACCGAGAACATCGCGGTAGAAAGCATGCGCGGCTGCAACATCCCGCACATGCAGGACGGCATGACCGAGCCTCATGACATGCGACGGCCCCGCTTCCAGCCGGATGACCTCGTTGCGACGCACGCGGGAATGCGCCGGATTGAATCGAATCGGCTCGCGGAGCGGCGCCGCGGGCACGGGCTCCAGCCCATGCACGATCTCGACCTCGTTGCCTTCGGGATCGGTCAGCTTCACGGCGACGCCGCCGCCGGGTTCATTGCGAGGCTCGACGGGCTTGCCGTGTTCGGCAGCCAACCTCGCCAAGTCGTCCCGGTTCTGCGCTTTGAACGCCAGGCCGATGTGGCGCAATTCCCCCTTTTCCGTGACGTGAATGACGGGATTGGGGCCAAACCCACGCATGAACAGGTGGGTTTCCGTGCGGCTTGCCCGCTGCAGACCGAAATCGATGAGGCAGCTTTCCATGAGGTCGAGGTTCGGCGCGGCCACACGGACATAAGCGATATCTTCAACGGCGATCATAGATCCCTCATCTAAAATAATCGATTATTTCGTACCAAATGCATTGTACCATCTACAATACACCCGATCGAGTAAGATACACGCCTGTGTACGCGGCGGCTACCGCCTCGTTACCGCGGGCCGCGCCGGTCGGCGCCGCAGTGAGGATGAGGCGCGCGCCGTACCGCCGCGCTTCTGCACGGACTTGGGCCGACGCGCTGCGGGATGGCCTCCCGGGATGGACTTCAACACATTGCTGGCCGTGAGATTGAGGTGCTCGGTCATGCAGCGCGTCGCGAGCGCAACGTCGCGGGCCAGCGCCGCTTCCGCAAGCCGTTGGTGTTCCGCCTCGGGATTGCGGTTGGAGGGGAGAGAAAGTTCGAGATTGCGGTATCGTTCGCTCTGTTCATACAGTTGATGACGTATTTGCATCAGGCGCGGGCTGTCGCACGTACTCAAAAGCGCAAGATGATATTTGTTGTGGGCGTCGGTCCACTCTTCGCTCGGCCGGCCGTGCTCGCCCAGACGGTGGGTGCGCGACAGGCGGTGCATGGACGCGATAATGGTCGATTCCCATTCGACCGTGCCGGCTTGGATGGCCCAGGTCAGGCATAAATTTTCGACATGGATTCGCACCCGGGTCAGATCGAGCAGATCTTCCGCGGACACCGGAGAGACCATGAATCCCCGATGCGCCTCCGACACCACCAGTCCTTGAGCCAGCAGTTGTGACAGCGCCTCGCGAACCGCGCCCAGGCTGACGTCGAATCGAACACAGAGCTCGTTGGTCCGCATGCGTGCGCCGGCGGGAATGGTGCCGGATAGAATGCCGGCCCGCAACGACTGAAAGGTTTCGTTCGCCCTCGTCGTCTGTTTTCCGGAGACTTTCACTGGTTCTTCCCTACCGTGTAACTATGGGCGGCGGGTCGAAGGCAGACCGGCGTGGCGCCATTGTAACAAGCAATCGATTATTGATTATCGGTCAGTTGATACATCATTTTTGTGGACTTGGTGCGGCGGGAACCACCCGGGCGCTGGCGTTGGCGCGCGCCAAGACTCTTCCGGCAGCGTCTTCCAGCGTCGCGGCCAGAAACGCGATTGTTTTGCCTAGTTGAACGATCTGGCCCGTGCCATATAGGTAGCCCGGCTTGGCTGCAGCGAGAAACGACACGTGCATGTCGATTGACGATGGGAACACGGTGCCTCCGGTTGCGGCCACGACCGCGGAGCCCATCGTGTCGTCCAACATGGCGCAGAGCATTCCGCCTTGCACGTAACCGGCTGGGTTGAGGAATGCCGGCTGGGCGAGGAATTCGACGCGCACGATGTTCGAGTCGGCATTCCAAGAGACCAAGCGCCATCCGAGGTGCGAGGCAACGGGCGGCAGGCCAACCCGGGCAAATAGGGCGAGCAATTCCTGCAGATCGTCGGCACTCATCCGGGGGCGTCCGGTAGCGGAGGAGGCATGAATTCTCCGGGGTAGCGGGGGAGGTTGTCGATCTTGACTCGAACGGCAGTATAAACAAGAATATCTCAACATATGAGATTTTGTAGTAAACCCGACCCGGCCGCCGCGCCCACGCATTGCGCCGGCACCGTTCAAGACCCATACGATGTCGTGATTGTCGGCATGGGACCGGTGGGGGCGACGCTGGCCAACCTGCTCGCGCTACGCGGCGTGCGTGTGCTGGTTCTGGACCGCGAGGCCGACGGCTATCGGCTGCCGCGCGCCGTCCAATTCGATGGTGAATGCATGCGGGTGTTTCAAACCATCGGCATCGCGGCCGATTTGCTGCCGGATCTTCTGGTAGTTCCCGGTATGCGCTTCGTCGATGCCGCGGGCCGGTTGCTCATCGATTGGACGCGTCCCACAACCTTGGGTCCGCAAGGCTGGCACGCGAGCTACCGTTTCCATCAGCCAAACCTGGAACGCGCGTTGCGCGAGCGGCTGCAGACGCTGGCCGGCGTCGATACTCGACCCTTGCATGAGATGTGCTCTCTGGAACCCCAGGACGAGGGCGTCGATGTACGGGTGAAGGATCATGCGACCGGCCGGCTGCTGTGTGTGAGAGCCCGATACGTCGTCGGCTGCGACGGTGCGCGCTCGACGGTACGGCGCTTCATGAGCACCGAACTGGACGATTTGAAGTCGCACCAACGCTGGTTGGTGGTGGACGTGATCCTGAAACATGATCGCCCGGATCTCGGCGACTACGCCATACAGTACTGCGATCGTGAACGACCGGTGACGTATATCCGCGGCATCGGCATGCGGCGTCGCTGGGAATTGATGCTGCGGCCGGAGGAAGATGCCGCCGCCATGGTCCGCCCCGACCGCATTTGGCCGTTGCTTTCGCGGTGGTTGACACCCGACGAGGCCGTTCTCGAGCGGCCGGCGGCTTACATCTTTCACTCGGTCGTCGCCCGCGGCTGGCGGCGCGGCCGGCTGCTCATCGCCGGCGACGCCGCGCATCTGACACCGCCGTTCATGGGGCAGGGAATGTGTGCCGGCATCCGTGATGCGTCCAACCTGGCGTGGAAGCTTGCAGACGTGCTCGATGGCAGCGCGGCGGATGCATTGCTGGATACCTATGAAAGCGAACGCTCCCCCCACGTCCGCGAGTTCATTGAAACGGCTTTGCGGTTGGGCGCCGTCATTCGCGCGACCGGCGAGAGTGCGGGCGCGCGGCCCGTCGAACCGCAGCAGTTCGCAACGCCCCAGCCGCGACTGGGCCCCGGTGCCCATGACGGCTCGGCGGCAGCCGCGGGCATCGCTCCGCAACCGCGGCTCGGTGATGGCGCACTACTCGACGATATCGTGGGCTACCGCGACGTCGTGGTTGCGACGCCGGAGTTTGTTTCTGCGGCGCAGTCGCTCACGAAGGACATGACGGTGGTGGCGGCCGCGCACGGGACGGATACGGCGCGATGGCTGCACGAGTTGGGCGCGCAGGCCGCGCTGATCCGCCCGGACCGCTATGTGGCGGGCATCGCTCGCGATGCGCGAAGCTTCGCGGAGTTGCTCTCGTCGTATGCTGAGCGCTGCGCGCGGGCGCCGGTCAGCGCGTGATATGTCTAGCTCGTCGCGCGTGTTCGCGGTGTTGGGTTTGTTTTCCAAGCAACGATCGGTCTGGCATACGGATGACATCAATGCCGCATTGGGTTACAGCCGGGCCAGCGGCTACCGCTACGTGAAAGAATTGGTGGAGGCCGGGCTCCTGCAGAAGGTCGCGGCAGGACGCTATGCCCTGGGCGCCCGCATCATCGAGCTGGATTATCAGCTGCGGCAGAGCGATCCGGTGCTGCTGGCGGCCGCGCCCATCATGGATGGACTTGCGAAGCGATCGGGATTCGACGTGGTCTTGTCCACCCTGTTCGGCCGCACTCGAGTCATCGACACGCACCGCATCGGTCCCGGCAGTGCCTTGCGCTTGGCTTACGGCCGCGGTCGGCCGCGGCCGCTCTTTCGAGGCGCGGCGCCCAAGGTGATGCTGGCGGCTCTGCCGCGCGCCGCGTTGAAGGCCATTTACGACCGACACGTCGAGGAGATCGCAGCGGCGGGCCTGGCGACCACGTGGGCTGAATTTCGCCGCTGCATGGGTCGAATCCAGGAGGCAGGCTTCTATATCTCGTTGGGCGAGGTCGAAGAACGAGTCGGGGCTGCCGCCGTCCCCATCCTGAATGCCGAGGGTGAATTGCTGGCGGCACTCGCCTTGGTGGGTACCGACGAAGCCCTGCGGGCAGCCGGCCAATCACGGCTGGTTCAATGGCTGCACGACGCCGCGCGCACCGTAAAGTCGACGATAGCCAAACAAGAATATATCGTTTTGCAATAATGGTCGCATGTCAAAACTGGATCTCGACTGGTTGAGCGTGTTCATCGAGATCTACCGGACGCGAAGCGTGTCACGCGCCGCCGAGACGCTCGGTTTGGCCCAAGCGGGCGCCAGCATTGCCTTGAAGAAATTGCGGCTGCACTTCGACGACCGCTTGTTCAGCCGCACTTCGCGCGGCATGGAACCTACGCCCAAGGCGCAACGCATTTTTCCTGAGCTGCAGGAGGCGGTGCTGCGCATCCAGATGGCGCGCGGTACCGCCCCCGCGTTCGAGCCGGCGCTCACCTCGCGCGAATTTCGCATTTGCATGACGGATATCAGCGAAATCGTGCTCTTGCCCGACCTGGTCAATCACCTGCAGCGGGTGGCGCCGCGCGTACGGATCGAGGCGGAGAAGATTACCACCGATACGCCCCGGCGCCTGGAGTCGGGCGAGGTGGACCTGGCCGTGGGCTTCATGCCGCATCTCGAAGCGGGCTTCTATCAACAAACGCTGTTCGATCAGAATTTCGTGTGCCTTGCGGCGCGCACCCACCCGCGCGTGCAAGGCAAGCTTGGAAAACGCGGCTTTCTAGCGGAGGCGCACGTCGTGGTCACCACCTCCGGCACCGGGCATTGGATCGTCGACAAGGAGATCGCGCGCCAGAAGCTGGAACGCCGTGTCGCTTTGAGGCTCAGCTCCTTCCTCGGCGTGGCGCGAATAGTCGCGCAAACGGAGTTGTTGGTGATCGTGCCCCGGTTACTGGGCGAGACGGTTGCGACACAGGAGCATGTGCAATTGTTGCAAGCGCCGCTGAAGCTGCCTTCGTATTCGGTGAAGCAACATTGGCACGAGCGCTTCCATGCCGATCCCGGCAACGTTTGGTTACGGCGAACGCTGGCAAGCCTGTTCGGGGATCGGCGCCGGGCCATCAGCGGGGGCCGGATTATCCCGAGGGCGGCGGTTTCGAGGCGCTAACCCGCGCTGACCAAGAACCAGCAACTATGGTCGTACTACCATCCGCGCGTAGGGCGTCGTACCCGTGGTCGGTCTCGTTCGAGTCAATGGCATTCTATTCCACGGAATTCACGGCGTGCCTCCTATACTAGGAATGATCCCGGGGATTACGTACTGCTGCACCACCACCAGGATCGCGAGGATGGCCGTGAGCACGATACTGTGCACGAAGGTGCGAGCGAACACCTTGCCTTCCTGCCCTTTCAGATTGGTCACGGAAACGCCGGTGGCGATATTCTGCGGTGAGATCATCTTGCCCATGACGCCGCCGGAGGAGTTGGTTGCCGCGAACAGCAAGGGATTGAGGTTCAACTGTTTTGCGGCGACTACTTGCAGATTGCCGAACAATGCATTGCCGGACGTGTCGCTGCCGGATAACAGAACAGCGACCCAGCCCAGGAACGGCGAGAACAGGACAAAGAGATGTCCGGTCGACGCAACTCCCTGGCCGAGGGTATAGGCGAGGCCGGAGTAGTTCATGAGGTAAGCCAGGGCGACAATCAGCATCACAGTGACCACCGCAAGCCAAACTTGGCGAAAGGTCTGTCCCACGCAGCTGAAAAACGCCGCGGGCGACAAGCGGACCAGGATTGACGTGAGCACGCAAGCCACCAGGATGGCCGTCCCTGTCCCCAGCGGCTGGAAGGCCCAGAGGGCGGCATACGGCTTGTCGTGGTAGAGCGTGATGGCGATTGCCTTGTGCAGGAGCGGCCAGGCAATGTTTTGCTGCCCGATTGCAGCGATCTTGAACGAGGTCCACAGGAGTACCGTCGCCGACACGATCACCCAGGGCAGCCAACCTTGCCACGCAGGGATTTCTGACGCTGACGCGGCACTCGGTCGTGGTTCGTGCTTGATCATGAACGTGGGGTCCGGCACCGGATGCCAGAACTTGAGAAACAACAAGGTGGCAATCAGGGAGCCTAGCGAGGAGAGCACGTCGGTGAGCGTATAATCCATGAAATTGGATGCGATGAATTGCGATAGTCCGAAGCTGCCGCCGGCGACCAGCAGTACCGGCCATAGCGCGCGCACCGATTGCCGGCCGCCATAGAGCACCATGACGTAGAACGGCAGGAGCAGCGCCATCACGGGCAGTTGCCGCCCGATCATCGCGCCCAGCGCGGTTGCCGGCAGGCCGGTCACCGCACCGAGTACCGTCACCGGCGCGCCGAGCGCGCCGAACGCAACCGGTGCCGTGTTGAAGATCAGCACGAACACCAGCGCCTCCAGCGGCGGGAATCCCACCAAGATCAACAGCGAACTGGTGATGGCGACCGGCGTGCCAAATCCCGAGATACCCTCCAGCAAAGCCCCGAAGCAGAAGCCAACCACCACCAAAACCACGCGGCGGTCGTTTGGCAAATTGTTGACTATCCAGTTGCGGAACGCATCGAAGCGGCCCGATCGCACGGCAATGTTATAGAGCAATAGTGCGTTGATCACGATCCACATCACCGGCCACAATGCAAAGGTTGCGCCGTTGAGCACCGCGTGCAACGCGAGCCGGACCGGCATCTGCCAGGGCACTACCGCAATGATGAGGCCGACGATCAAGCCCGCCAACGCCGCCTGCCATGCAGGGCGGCGCAGCGCCCCCAGCATGACCAGGACCGTGAGGACCGGCAGGATCGCGACCATGAAAGACAGAGCGAGATTGTTGCCGATCGGCGTCAGAAGTTGATGGAACATCTCGCCCTCTCCCGGAGTAAGTTATTCAGTTTCAAGAATGGTTCGCGCGGTCGGCCTGGCCGGAGTGTCCGAGACGGTCGATCGACTCGGTGCGCCTTCGGCTTCGGGTCCTCGTGGCGTGCCGCCGATCAGCACGATGTGCAAACGATTTGGTCCATGGGCCCCGCGGACCAAGGTGCCTTCAATGTCGGTGGTACCACTCGCACCGGTGATGAGGTTGACATTGCGTGGTGGGGCTTGCGCGGCGACGGCGTCGGCATAATCCTCGAGCCAGCCCCATATGTTGCGCGCCTCGACAGCCACTATGTGATGGATCGGCAGAAATGCGAACAGCGTCGGTGAGGTTGGGCCCGAGTGGAACACCAGCGTTCCGGTCTCGGCGATGGCACCCAGTGCGAGTCCGACGGCGACTGGTTCGTCGTGGCCGATGTGCCCGTGACATTCGATCCGGGACCAGTCTAGCGCCAACAGATGCGGGTGCGGCTGAAGCGACACCGAGGCCCCAAGTCCCTGTGCCGCCAGGTAGCGACGGACAGCCGCCGGGAACTCTCCCAACGTCCCCACGCGCTCAGCAGTTGCAGCTACCGCCGGCGAAACCAGGCGCTCCAAGAAGGCCTCTTCCGGTCCGCCACCGAGGCGATCCGGTCGGGTGCCAGCCACCCGGCGGCGCAGACGCTCGGACTCCGCGGCGATCCGGTCGGTCTCCAGCATGAGCGATCCGCTGCGGTGGTCGGCTTGCGCTGCGCGAATCGCCGTCAGAATCGAGTTGCGCGCGTCGCTCATGAGTGCGGCATCCGGCGGCGGTATTGCGTCACGAAAGTTTGGCGCGCCGGCTGCGGGAAGTCGCGGTAGCGCGTCCAACCACCCGCGAGCGGCATGCGCGTGATCCAACCGGCGCGCATGAACCAAGACATCACGCGCAGCGCCCAATCGCTGGCGTGCCGATACAACGACGGGCGCAGCGCCACAAAGCGCCATAGTGCAAGTCCGTGCCGCACGGATCTGGACTCGAGCCCGGTGCTCCACAGCCGGTCGCGCCAACCGCGCAGCAAAGTCGGTAGCGGAATAGCCACGGGGCAGACTTCCTGGCACTGACCGTTCAGTGTGCAGGCGCGCGGCAGGTCCTTGGACGCGGGCAGCCCGTCGAGCATCGGGGTCAGCACCGAACCCATCGGACCTGGGTAGACAGCCCCGTACGCGTGGCCACCGATCTGGCGGTATACGACGCAATGGTTGAGGCACGCACCGCAGCGGATGCAGCGGAGCATGTCGCGCAGGCCCTCGGCCAACATTCGGGTGCGGCCGCCATCTACGAGCACGATGTGAAACTCAGCGGGTCCATCTGGGTCACCCGCTCGCTTGGGGCCGCAATGGAACGTCGTGTACTGAGTGATTTCTGCGCCGGTGGCCGATCGGACCAGCAACCGCAGCAGCGTCATCGCATGGGTGGTGGAAGGCACCAGCTTCTCGATGCCGGCGGTAACAATGTGCACGCGCGGCGGCGTCGTGGTGAGCTCCGCATTGCCCTCGTTGGTCACCGTGCAGACCGCGCCGCTGTCGGCAATCAGAAAGTTGGCGCCGGAGATGCCCACATCGGCGGTGAAAAAGCGGCTGCGTAGCTCCCGCCGAGCGCTGGCCACCATCGCCTCGACGCTGTCCAGGGTGGTGGGATCGTGGTGACGGGCACGAAACAGCGCCGCAATCTGCTCCCGGGTTTTGTGCAGCGCCGGCCAGACAATGTGTGAGGGTGGATCGCCGGCAAGTTGAATGATGTGCTCGGCGAGGTCGGTCTCGACGCGCTCGATGCCGGCCTCCTGCAATGCGTGCGGCAGACCGATTTCCTCGCCCAGCATGGATTTGGCGCGTGTCACGCTGCGCGCGCCTGCCCTGCGGCATATGCTCACGACAATCTCACATGCTTCCGCTCCGGTGCGCGCCCAATGGATTTGCGCCCCGGAGGCGCGTGCATTGCGCTCGAACTGCAGCAGGTAGTGTTCCAAGTGCTCGATCACATGGTCCTTGATGTCGCGTCCCAAATCGCGCGCGGCGGAAAACCCCGGCCAAGCAGCCACGGCCGCCGCGCGCTTGGCGCGCGCATTGCCGGTGGTGCGATCAATCGCGACTTTGAGTAGCGGATCGGCAAGCGCCGCACTGACACGCTCATTGAAACCAACCCGGTGCCCCGTCGTGCTCACGGTATTTCGCCGATTGCCGGGCCACCGCCCATTCCTGCGAGGATCTCAGCGGTGTGGTAGGCGCGGATCTTCGAGCCCCGCCGGTGCAGCTTGCCGGCCATGTTCATCAAGCACCCCAAATCGCCTCCGAGCAGAAGCTCGGCGCCCGCAGCTTCAATATTCCGGGCCTTTTCGTCGACGATCGCGTTCGAAATCGACGCGTATTTCACGCAGAACATGCCCCCAAAGCCACAGCACGTGGTACTACCCTCCAGCCCTCGCAGCGATAAACCTGACACCTCATCGAGGAGGCGGCGCGGCTGTGCCTGGATGCCCAGTTCGCGTAATCCGCTGCAGCTGTCGTGGTACGTCGCGGACGCTGAGAGAGCAACTTGCTTGGGCGACCAGCCGCGAACATCCACGAGAAAGCTCAGCAACTCATAGGTGCGCGCCGCGAGCGCTCGAGCGCGGACCTGCCAGGCCGGATCTTTCGAAAATAGCTCCGGGTAATGAACCCGGATCGTTGCCGCACAGGAGCCTGATGGCACCACGGCGTAGTCGAACGGTTCTAACAACGCTATTGCCTGCCGTGCGAACGCGCGCGAGCCGCCGAGGTCACCGGAATTCAGCGCCGGTTGACCGCAGCAGGTTTGCGCCAGCGGCACCCCCACCCGGCACCCGGCCGCCTCCAATAAACTGATCGCGGCAAAGCCGATCGACGGACGCATGGTATCCACCAGGCACGTGACGAACAAACCGACGCGAGGAGCGAGCGCGGATCCCCGGTACGAACCTTGAGCCATATCATTCCCCCGTCAATCCAGCGTGCCGGCGCGTTTGGTTGTTAGCGGCCGCGACGACCTGGCAAGTAGACAATACCGAGCCTCAATGTGGTAATCCGTACTTCCCACCGATCCGGCGGTAGTATACCTATCGGCGGGACATCATCGGCCACCCGGTGACTGGTTCCGAACAAGGCTGAGCGTTCGCCGGGGTGGGGAACGCGTCGCGCAGCAATGCCCGACCGTCAGCCGAATTGTTCGCGCAAAACCTTGCGCAAGATCTTGCCGGCCGCGCTCTTCGGCAGTGACTGAACGAAGTGAATTGCTTTGGGGCACTTGTACGCTGCGAGCTGTCCGCGCAAGCGAGCAATGAGCTGTTCGGCAGTGACCTGAGAGCCGGACTTCACAACGACAGCCGCCACGACTTTCTCGACCCATTGCGGGTCGGGAACGCCGAACACGGCCGCTTCGAGCACATCGGGATCGCGATACAGGTACCCTTCCACCTCGGTCGGATACACATTCTCGCCGCCGGTGATCATCATGTCGTTTTTCCGGTCGATGATGTAGAGAAAGCCTTGGGCATCGAGATAGCCGAGGTCGCCTGTTTTCAGCCAACCACCGCGTACGACGTTTCGCGTTGCCTCGTCATCGCGCCAATAGGCTGCCATGGTATCCGGGCCGTGAAGCTCAATCTCGCCGACCGCGCTCGCGCCCAAGACGCTGCCGGTATCATCGACAATGCGCACCAGGCGACCCGCCAGCGGCCGTCCGCATGATGACAGAAGATGCTCGCTCTGCGGCTGCCGCGCGAGCCGGTGGTCATCGGGACTGAGGACGGTAACGACTCCGGCTTCGGTCGAACCGTAGCTCTGCACGAAGCCGCAACTGGAAAGGCGTTGAATTGCTCGCTGCAACAGGTGTGCGGGCATCGAGGATGCCGCATAAAACAGCAAGCGCAGAGCGCTGAAGTCTGCGGTCTCGGCATCGGGGACGGCAAGCAGGGCGCCGATCATACTCGGCACCAAATGAACGTTGGTGATCCTATGCGCCGCAAGTTCCCTAATCACCGTGGCGGGTTCGAAGTCCGACAAGATCAGGCTGGTGCAGCCGGTGGCAAAACTCGCAAACAAGTGGTACCACATACCCCCCACGTGAAACAGAGGCATCACCGCCATCGTCCTATCGCTTTCCGTGAGCTGCAATACTTCTGCGGCGGCTGCCCGGCTGTTTCCTATTGCCGCTGCGTGCGTAATCGCCACACCTTTCGGTGCGCCGGTCGTGCCGCTCGTATAGATCACGCAGAGAACGTCGCTGGGACGCGCGGTCACCTCGGGCTCGGCAGCCGATCCCCCGCCGACCAGGGCCTCGTAAGACAGCCACCCGGCGCGCGCGGCTCCCAGCAGCACGAAGTGCCTCACGCCAGTCCATGTCTCGCGGAGCCTTTCTACGAGATCCCGGTTGGCCTCATCGACGATCAGCAGCTCGGGGCGGCTGTGCGCAATGAGTTTCGTCAGCTCGCCACCCGTGAGGCGCCAGTTGAGGGGTACGACGATCAGTCCCGATTTCGATAGCCCATAGCTTTCGACGTACTCGGTGCGATTGCGCGAGAGGATCGCCACCCGGGAACCGTTGGGGACTCCCAGTTGGGCGACTGCGCTGTTCAGCCGGTTGACTCGTTCGTTGAAGTCACCGAAGGTGACGGACCGCCCGTCCAAGGTTTGCAACGCAACCTTATGAGGACGCACAGCCGCATTGAAACGAAGCACATCGCCAAAGGTTCGCGCTTCGGAAAGCTCGATCATTCGTGCACGGAGGCCGGCAGGCTATTCGCTCGGAACCGTGTCATCGGGCGGCGGGGCGAGAAGCGAGTTGACGATCACATCGTAGGTGCGGCCGTAGTGCAGCTTGAGCAGTTCGACTGCCGTGTCGGCATCGCGTGCCATGCATGCGTCGACGATGGCGCGGTGCTCCTCCAATTCGTTGCGCTCCGGCACCAAATCGACGCCGAGAAGCCGGTATCGCTCGGCAGCATCGAAGAGCTGTTCGCTGATGTGAACGATCCAATGGGTTCCACAGCCGCCGATGAGCGCCATGTGAAATGCTTTATGCCGGTTTTCCCATTCGGAATTTTCCGAAATCCTGAGTTTGCTGCGGGTCGTCTTCGCGAGGCGGTGCAACGCCAGAATCAGGTTTTCTTCCCAGCTCGTATCGAACCGTGCCACGGATTCCCTGACCGCCGCACCGTCGATCCAGCAGCGCGCCGTCACCAGTTCGCTCAGCTCTTCACGGCTCACCGGAGCGACGCGAAACCCTTTCTGCTCCTCCAATGCGACGAAGCCCTCCGACAGCAGCCTGTTCAGCGCTTCGCGTACCGGACTGCTGCCCGTATTGAAGCGTTTGCGCAAAGCGCCGGCGCCGAGCTTTTCGCCCGGGCGCAGCCGGCCGCTCAACACATCGGTACGCAGTTGTTCGTACACCGATTTGGTCAGGGTCGCGGCTTGGTGGTCCTCGCTTCGATCGGTATCGCGCAGCCCCGCCGCCGGTGCCGAAGCCTGGATAGGCGGTATCCGTTTGGGAGATTGACGGGGCGCGCCGCGCCTGAAATCCGTGGTTTCTTTCATATGAGTTTCATGGCCGGTTCTGTCGCGGCGCATCCCTTACACCGATGAAATCGTTTGGGTCATACCGTATACGCAGCGAATGAATTCAGCAAGTATCGCCGGCCGGCCGGACGCTTACCGCGGCGCGCAGCCGGGCGGCTGCGGTGCGGTGCGCAACGCGATCCAGCAACGCCACCATGTCCTCCAAGTCCGCTTTCGGAATGTCTTGAGTAATGAAGACGATGCGCGTTCGATGATCCGCGTCGGGCCAGGCGGCAAGCCAGGTAAGGTTGTGCAGCAAGTGCTGGGCGCCCTGGATAACCGCGGGCCGGCCAGGTTCTTCGGCGACGTTCACGATGCCCTTCACGCGCAGCAGGTTCGGCCCCAGCTGCTTCTCCAATGAGGCGAGCAGCAAATCCAACGCCTCGCGATGGACGGGTATTTCACGCACGAAACTGCAGGAGGAAATCGAGTCATCGTGGCGGTGCGTATCGTTTGCAATCCATACCGTCAAGGCCTCCGTCCCGCCCGCCGGGTCAGGACCCGCGCGGCGCATCAATTGGATGGGGTCGACATCCGGGTCCGCCGCGTCGTGAATTCTTGCCGCAGGATTCAAGCGCTGCAGGCGCGAGACCAGGCGCATGTGCACGCGATCCCGATCGGCCGTGGGGATCAAGTCGAGTTTGGTAAGGAGTATCACGTCGGCAAACACGGCTTGGCGAATCGAAACGGGGTGCTCCGTCAATGTCGCCTCGCCATTCACTGCATCCACCGTGGCGATCACTGCACCCACCCGATACAGATTTGCGAGGGTCGGATCCGATAAAAAGGCCTGAACGACGGGGCCGAGATCCGCCAAACCGGAAGTCTCTATGATCACGCGGTCAAACGCGATTTCCGCGGCCTCACGAGCATAGTACAAGCGATTGAGCGTCTGGATGAGATCGCCGAATACGGTGCAGCAGAGGCAGCCATTCTCCAACACCAAAATGCTGTCGTCGCTGACCGTGGTGAGCGCATGATCGATGCTGATCTCGCCGAACTCGTTGATGACCACGGCCGTTGCGGCCATCGATGCGTCTCGGAGCGCGCGATTCAGCAGCGTGGTCTTGCCGCTGCCGAGGAATCCCGTGAGAATCGTCACGGGGGACCGAAGGTCTGCTTTTCTAGGACCGAACATCCGACCCCCGTCAATCGCCGCCCGTGCGGCGATGCGAAAACAGCTGTGGGCGAAGCGACGGATGACAGACCCGGTATTTGGGTGGGTAGGCGATTTCGCAGCCCAGCTCCTCGGCGGCATGCCATGCCCAGCGCGGATCATAGAGAGCGCCGCGCGCGAGCGCGACCATGTCGGCTTGCCCGCTCGCGATGATCTCCTCCGCCTGTCGAGGCTTGTCGATCAAGCCGACGGTCATGGTGACGATGTCGGCCTCGGCCCGTATGCGTGCGCTGAACGGGGCCCGCGGTTCGGGCCAGTTTTCCGCGTACGGGAGCGCCGACGGTGCGACCGTTTGCCAAGCTCCCTGGGAAGCCGTCAATGGCTTTCCGCCTTCCGCGGGCGGTTGTTGCGAACCTTTGCGGCCGGCATGAGCGAGTTGAACACCCAGTTTCGCCGTGCCGTAGGTGCGGCAAAAATCCACGATGCGCTTCAATTCCTGCTCGTTCCGTTCGGTGCACAACGTCGCGCAGCGAGGCGAAATGCGGCCATCCATCGTGACGTTGGTCATTTCGACCATGAGCAAACCGGCAGCGCCCATGGCGAGGGACCCCAGATGCATGAGGTGCCAATCGGTGGCGGATCCGTCCACGGAATTGTATTGGCACATCGGCGAGACGACGATCCGGTTGGGGAGGGTCAGTCCGCGCAAAGTCAGGGGCGAGAATAACGCACTGCTCATGAGGCACCTCGGGAGTACGCCACCGGCATCAGGCGAGGCCGCTCGCGCGGGCCTGCTCCAAAGCCATGGTTGCCCAGTCTCGTTGCTCGTCTCCGTGTGCGATCGCCCCGAGAAGCCGATCTCGGCACACATTGGCGCTCGGCATCGGGACGCCGGCTGCGCCGCCCGCCGCCAACGCCAGATTGACGTCTTTGAGCCCAAGCGCAACGGTAAAGCCCACTTGGTCCCAGGCTTCATCGGCGATGATCTTGGAATAAGTGATGTAGGCGGGCGATGCGAAAAGGCCGTCGGTCACCATCTCGTGAAAGAAGCTCCCGTCGACGCCGTTCTTTCGAACCAGCGAAAAAGCTTCGCCGAGCGCCTCGATCGCGCACGCCAGCAGAAAATTATTGGCCAGCTTCAGGGCGGCCGCCGCGCCGGGCTCGCTGCCGGCGCGAAACACCCGCCGCCCCAGAGCCTCGAAAAGCGGCCCGCACCGATCGATGATACTGGGCTGCCCGCCGGCGATGATGGCCAGCCGTCCGGCGGTAACGGCGTCGGGCCGACCCAGTACCGGCGCGGCAACGAAACCGTGGCCGGCCTCGGCGTGGGCCGCGGCAAGGGCCGTGACGGCAGTGACGTCATGGGTTCCCATCGCGACATGTATGCCGCCCTGGGGCAGTGTGCCCAGCAACCCCCCGGGGGATCTGCACACCGCCGATAGCGCGCGATCATCCGCGAGCATGGTGAGCACCACTCCGGTGGCCGCCGCCTCGGCAATGCTGGCGGCCGGGCGGGCACCCAAGGCGACCAGGGGCTCCACCTTGTCGGACGTGCGGTTGTAAACGGTCAATTCATGGCCTGCCGCGAGCAACCGTGTTGCCATCGCGTTCCCCATGCGTCCGAGGCCGATGAAGCTAACTTTCACGACAGGCTCCCGCGGAGGGTGGGTGCATGGGCGAACTAGCCGAAGGCCGCAACGATGCCGCAGCACAGCGCCCAGAAGAATGGATACTCACAGCCGCCGATATGCCATAGCCACTTTTTCTCCACTTTGATGACGGCAAGCGTAGCCACCAGCAGATAAATCGCGGCTGCCCAGGCCGCCGGGCGCACCCACGTCCCCGACAGCAGTAGCCCGGCCAGCGTCACCTCGATCACCATCGCCGCGTACCCGAACAGCGGCGCCGGTCGAAAGCCAGCCTTTTGCAAGAAGCCGAACGCGGCTTCCCGGGCGGTAAACTTTCCGACCGCATGCGGAAGGAAAAAAAATCCGCAGATGAGCCGAAGAGCGCCGCCTGCCGTGAGGGCGTCGAAATAATACATGATGAAATCGTTTTCCGGTCGAGAGTTGCAATTTATGGCACTTTATCGACAAAGTCACGGACCTTCGCAAAGGGAGATTCGATCAATGAACGTAGGATTCATCGGGTTAGGCCGCATGGGCGGCGCGATGGCGGGGCGCTTGCTTGCGCACGGCTACCCATTGGGCGTGTATGACCGCAATCCCCAGCAGACCGCTGCGCTTCGAGAGCGGGGCGCGTACGTTGCGGATGGCATTGCGGACCTCTGTCAGGGCCGGACACTGATCGTCACCATGTTGCCGGATGACCGTTTGCTGGCGGAGGTCGCGAGCGGCCGGGGGGGTCTCTACGAGTCCTTGGCACCGGGGGCAATTCATATGGTGAGCGGCACCCACGGCGTCTCGGTCATCGAGCGGCTGGCCGCGGCGCACGCCGAACGGGGTCAAGTGCTGCTGTCCTGTACCGTGCTCGGCCGACCGGATCGAGCGGCCGAAGGGAAGCTCGGGCTGATCGCCGGGGGCCCCGCGACGGCCATCGACAGCGTTCTCCCGGTGCTGCGGATCCTCGGTGAAAGCCTGTTCCGCGCCGGCGCCAACCCGCTGTCGGCGGTAGCGATAAAAATAGCGAACAACTTCGTGCTGGGGTGCGCCATTGAGGCCATGGGGGAGGGGATGGCCCTGGCGCGAAAATACCAAGTCGACCCGGAACTCTTTCATAAGGTGCTGACGGAGGGCCTGTTCGACTGCGTCGCTTACAAGAGCTATGGCGACGTCATCGCCAAGGAAGATTGGACGCGGGTCGGCGCGACGGTTGCGCTCGGGCTCAAGGATGCGCAGCTTGCATTCGAAGCCGCGGAAAAGGTGCGAGTACCGCTGCCGAGCGGCAATGTGTGGCGGGACCATCTGTTGACGGCATTCGGGCGCGGCGAGCAGGCGCTGGACTGGGCCGTGATGGCACGCGAGCAATTCAGAAACAGCGGTCTTGAGTAGCGGCAGAAGGTTCGACCAGCATTTGTAAACCACACTTTAGCGTTTATAACAATATTATCGATTTATTTGGTATAATCGCTCCTCTGCCGATATAATTTGCCTGGGCGCCTCGAGACGTCCGCGTCCTAGCTTCGAGGGAATCCGATGATTAAGGCGGCGATAATCGGGCTCGGCTGGTGGGGTGGCACCCTGGTCGATTCGGTCGCGGGCAGTGATGCCATCAAATTCGTGGCTGCGCTCACGCGCTCCCGTTCCGCACGAGATCAGGATTTTTCCGCGAAGCATCAATTGAAACTGTTTGACGGCATGGCGGAGCTGTTGCGCAGCCCGGAAATCGATGCGGTTGTGCTGGCAACGCCTCCTTCAGGCCATATCGAGCAGATCGTTGCCGCGGCTGCGGCCGGAAAACACGTATTCTGCGAGAAGCCTCTGGCCATTCTCAAGGCTTCGGCCGATATCGCGATCAAGGCGGTCGAGACGGCCGGCGTCACGTTGGGGCTTGGATACAACCGCCGCTTCCATCCGAGCTGGATCGATTTGAAGGATCGCGTTCAGAGCGGAGCGTTGGGCACCATCTTGCATGTCGAATGCACGATGAGCGGGCCGAATGGCCTCACCGCCATGGGCGACGCGTGGCGGTCGCAGAGAGACGAAGCCCCATGCGGTGGCTTGATCCCAATGGGCGTTCATGCAGTCGATGGGTTGATCGATCTGGTCGGCGAAGTGGATGATGTTTTTTGCCAGAGTTCTAGGCGCGCGGTCCCAAACGACAACGACGACACCACATCGGTGCTGTTCAGGATGAAGGCTGGCATGTCCGCCTATCTCGGCACGATGATGGCAACCGCGGGCAGTTTTCGCTTCCAGGTCTTCGGGTCCCACGCGATGGCTTCGCTTGGCGGAACGGTGCACGTGGCGGGCCAGTCCTCGCAGCAGCGGCGCAGCGGGCTGTTCGGTAGCTACGTCATCCAGCCCGTGAAGGGCGATGCGATATCGATCGAGGTCCCGGAGTTCGATGTCAACCGCGCCGAGCTCGAGTCCTTCGCAAGAGCAGCGGCCGGCGGCCCTGGATACCCCATCACGCACCGGCAAATGGGTCATGGCGTGGCCGTAACGGAAGCGATCGTTCGCTCGGCACGGTCCGGCCACATCGAAGTCGTCGCCTGACTGTCACCGTCTCCAGGGAGAGAAAATGGATTTAGGCAAGTTCGGTCACCTGACGTACTCCACACTCGTGCATCCCGGGGATACCTGGGATGAGATGTGGGCCAGCCTCACGACGTTCGTGCCGCGCGTCAAAGCCCGAGTATCGCCCGACGCTTCGTTCGGCGTGTCCTTGCGTTTGTCCGCCGCGTCCGTCGAAACGCTCACGAATTCTCCGGCCAAGCGCCAAGAATTGAAGGCTTTTCTCGACGAGAACGATCTGTATCTCTACACGGTCAATGCATTTCCTTACGGTCCATTCAAAAACACGGTCGTGAAGGCGCAAGTGTACGAGCCGGATTGGCGGACGCAACTACGCGCCACCTACACGGAAAAGGTCGCGGAAATTTTGGCTGAAATCTCGCCGCCTTTCGTGAATCCATCGATCCAAAGCCCGCCGCTCGGCTTCAAACCGCGCGTGACCGGCGATGACATCGTCGAGGCGTATGCATCGAACATTCGCCAGTTGGCGGCGTATCTTCATCGATTGCACCTGCGGACCGGACGTATCGTTACGCTGGCGCTCGAACCGGAGCCGTTTTGCTTTTTGGAAACCACGGCGGAAACGGTGCATTTTTTCACCCAGGTGCTTCGCTCCGAATCCTCCCTTTCAGCGCTGGCCGCGGAGCTTGCAGTCGATACGATACAAGCACGCGACATTCTCAAGCGCCATATCGGAACGGTATACGATATTTGTCATCAAGCCGTGGAGTTCGAGAACATCTCGGTCTCGCTGCAAAGCCTGGTCGATAACGACATTCCGGTTTTCAAACTGCAGGAAGCTGCCGCCGTGCGGGTCCCTTCGGTAACCGCGGCGGCGGTCGATGCCCTGCGCGAATATGCCGATTCGGTGTATTTGACGCAGACCATCGAGCTTCGCGACGGAAAATTGAATCGATTCCTGAATCTGCAAGACGCATTCGCCGCGTTCGAGCGCGAGCCCGACGGCGCCCGCGAGTGGCGGATCCATTTTCATGTGCCCGTGTTCCTGGAGGATTTGGGCGAGCATTTCAAGACGACGCGCTTTGCAATCGAGGAGGCGCTCGCTTTCCACAAGCGCACTCCCTTGAGCGCGCAACTCGAGATTGAAACCTATACCTGGGATGTGCTGCCCGATCACCTGAAGACCGGCGACATCGTCGACTACGTCGTCATGGAACTCGAGTGGGTGCGCGGGCGTCTTGCCGGATAACAGCCTCTGAATTCATGCCTAGGAGACGTGACATGAGAAGAAAATCGATACTGAGCGCGGTGCCGCTGAGCGCGGCGCTTGCCGCGTCGATGTTGATCGGCGCGCACGCAGCGGGGCCGCAGGCCGACGCGAAGGCCGCGGCGGGCGCGAAGGCCGCGGCGTATGGGAGTTCCTGGGATGAGTTTCAGACGCTCAAGGTGAAGGCCAAGGGCGGTACCGTATTCACGCCGATGACGGTACCGGATTGGTCGGGGATATGGCGCCGCGCGGGCGACCCGGAGGCGATGGATGCGAGCCCGATCGTCGAGGCGATGACGCCGAAGTACAAAGCAGCGTATGCCGAGAAACGGGCGCGAATTGCGAAGGGGATCGAGTGGGACCGGTTGAGCTGGTGCCTGCCCATGGGGATGCCTCGCTGGCTGGCCGATCCGTGGCTGCATGAATTCATCGTGACCCCGAAGCAGACATGGATGCTGTACGAGCAGCTCCAGGAGGAGCGGCGGATATACACGGACGGCCGCGGCCACGTGAGCGATGCGGTGGCGATTCCGCAGTGGGAAGGGGATTCGATAGGTTTTTGGGATGGCGAGACGCTGGTCATCCACACCAATCACATGAAGGCGGGGGAGTACTGGCGCGGGGCCCCCGACTTCAGTTTTCAGGCGAGCACGATCGAGCGCTGGCGGCGTGTGGATGCGGAGACGATGGAGGCGCAGCTGACGGTGTACGATCCGGTCTCGCTGATCCATCCGATCCATCTGACCTATACCTACCGCAAGATCAAGGACCCCGAGGTTCGCATCGCCTACGACTCGTGCGAGGAGGGGAACAACAACTTCCGCACGGCCGAGGGCGGTACCGGGACGCTGTTGCCCGGCGATCCTGGGTACCGCGAGCCGACTAATTTTGGGATTCCCGAGGTAGCGATCGACTCGCTGCCCAAGTGAAGGGGCAGGTATGAGTGCAAGAGACATGAGGAGCGTGACATGAAGGAACTGAAGTGGCTGGCGGCGGCAGCGATGCTGGCGAGCGCCCCGGTGTTATCGCACCATTCGGCCGCGATGTTTGACATGCAGAAGACGGTGGTGGTGAACGGCACGGTGAAGGAGTGGCAGTTCATGAATCCGCATTCTTGGCTGCAGGTGATGTCGGTGGATGCGAGCGGCAAGGAGGTGCAGTGGTCGTTCGAGGCGGCGGCACCGGCGGGCGGGGGCAGTTCGCCGAATTCTCTGTTGCACAAGGACACATTCAAGCCGGGGGACAAGATCACGGTGGAGACGCATCCGATGAAGGATGGGCGCCCGGCGGGAATTTTAGGGGCGGTGACTTTCGCTGACGGGCACAAGTGGGTGCCGCGCCAACCGGGGCCGCCGCCCGGCGCGGGTCCTGCGGGAGCCGCAGGACCTGGGGGCTTACCCCCCGGAGCGCCTCCCCCACCCCCGCCGGCTCCGTGAGCCGGACATCCATCACAGGTGACCATGCTGGCGTGGTCGAGTAAGGATATTTCTGGAGGTGAACGTATGAAAGCAGGTCAATGGTGGGGCGCGGCAGCATTGCTGCTGTGTGGTTCTGGGGTGGTGCTGGGGCATCACTCGTACGGAATGTTCGACCGTGAGAATGAGCGCACGCTCAGCGGTGTGGTGCAGGAGTTCGAGTGGACGAATCCGCACTCGCGCCTAATGGTGCTGGTGCCCGATGCGAAGGGCGCGGAACGGACTTGGACGATCGAGATTGGGCCGCCTGGGCAATTGGTGCGTACGGGCTGGAAGCGCAATTCGGTGAAGCGCGGCGACAAGGTGGACGTGTTGATCAATCCGCTGAAGGATGGAACGCCGGGTGGAAGGCTGCTGATGGTGACGCTGGCGGACGGTCAGAAGCTCTACGATGTGGTGTTTCGGACACCGGATGGAGGGCGCGGCGGAGCGGCTGGGGTAGGGGCCGAGGTGCACAAATGAGAGAGAGTAAGCGAACGGCGCGTGTGTGGAGCGGCGCGGGTATGGTGGCGATGCTATTGCTCGGCGCGCTGTCTGCGCAGGGTGCGGCGAAGCAAGTGAAGAAGGTGGCGCCGGCGGATTTCAGCGGGGTGTGGGCGCTCTCGCCGAAGCAAGGTCGCACGTATGACCCGGATGCGGGATTGAAGCAGCAGCCGCCGCTGAAGCCTGAGTGGAAGGAGCAGTGGGACAAGACGCGTGCGCGCCAAGTGGCTGGGATGCGGGTGTGGGATCCGCTCAGCCGGTGTCTACCGCCGGGCATGCCTCGCACGATGAGCGGCAGTTATCCGATGGAGATTCTGATGACGCCGGGGCGCGTGACGGTACTGACGGAGCTCTACAACGAGACGCGGCGCATTTGGACCGATGGCCGCGGTCATCCGCCGCCCGATGAGCTCGAGTACACCTTTGTGGGCGATTCGGTGGGTCACTGGGAAGGCGATACGCTGGTGGTCGACACGGTGGGGGTGCGCGAGGAGTCGGTGCTCGACGTGATGTTCATTCCGCACAGTGATCAAGCCCATTTTACGGAGCGCGCGCGTCTGAAGAGCAAGGACGAACTGGACTGGACCATCACGATGGAGGATCCGGTGGTGTATACGAAACCGTGGACGGTGACGCGCAAATTCGTGCGTGCGCCGCCGGGGGAAGGAGTGCGGGAGTTCGTCTGTGCGGAGAACAATCAGCCGGACAAGTACGTGGACAGTCCGGAGGACGCTTATTACGAACACCCCGATCCGCGCCTGAAAACGCGCGACTAGCGCCGGTGGTTCAGCGATGATCGAGCAGTTTTGTAGTTGGCTGGAGTCGCAGCCCTTTGCGCTGGCGATCAGCCAGTCCTCGTGGTTGTTTCCGAGCATTGAGACGGTGCACGTGTTGGCGCTGACGATGGTGGTCGGATCGATTGCGATGGTGGATTTGCGGCTGCTGAACTGGGCGTACCGGGACCGTGCGGTGAAGCAATTGATGGGCGAGGTATTGCCGTGGA
>JALYHU010000174.1 GCA_030776345.1 Pseudomonadota bacterium
TGCCGGCCTATTGCTCGACGGGGTCCTTACACGGGAGTGGACGAAGTCCGAGATTGAAGAGTTGCGAATGAACGGACGGGGTTTCGACACGGCATTTGCAGAGACGAACCCCGACATTGTTGACGTGCCTTGATACACGCAACGGCCCACAAAACGCCCCATGCCTCAATCCGGCACGGCACCGCCCGTGGTGTAGGCCGCGAAGCATGCGATCACGATGAAGCAGAACAACGGTACCCCCATCGACCAGTCGATGCCGGCGTAGCCCGAGACGGCGCCCATGAGCGGCGTCAACACGGCACCGCCCACGATTGACATGACGAGAAGGGAGGAGGCAAGTTTGCGGGACTCGCCGAGTCCACGCAGGCCCAAGGCGAAAATGGTCGGGAACATGATTGACATGAAGAAGCTGGTCGCGATGAGCGCATAGAGTCCGATGTGGCCGGGCCAGCTGATCGAGATGGTGATGAGCAGGACATTCATCAGAGCATAAGCGGTCAGCAACTTTGCAGGTGCGATGATGCGCATGAGTGCCGTGCCGACGAAGCGGCCGATCATGAAGAGGACGAGCGAGAGGATCAGGAAGTCGGCGGCCGTCTTTTCCGGTGTGCCGGGAATCGTTACTTGAGCATACCGAATCAGGTAGCTCCAGACACCGACCTGCGCCCCGACGTAAAAGAATTGGGCGACCACTGCAAACGAAAGCCCTTTCCGTCGAGCGAGTTGGTGCCAGGTGGCCTTTCCGGGCTCGGAAAGCTCTCCCGATTCTCCCACCGCGGCAAATTGCACCACCTTGATGACCAGCGCCAACAGCACGACCACGATGCCGACCATCAGGTACGGGATTTCAACAGCGCTGGACTCGGCTGCGAAATACGCGTTCCGTGCCGTCTGCGACATGGCCGCGATCTGCTCCGGGGTGTGCTCGATGCCCGAAAAAATATACATCCGCCCGACCAGGACGCCCGTGATTGAACCGAGGGGGTTGAATGCTTGGGCGAGATTCAGCCGACGTGCTGCCGACTCCGCCGGGCCCAGCACCGTCACGAAGGGGTTCGCGGAGGTCTCCAGGAACGCCAGGCCGCTTGCGATCACGAACAACGCAAGCAGGAATAACCCGTACATCCGCGCCTCGGCGGCAGGGTAGAAGAGGAAAGCGCCCGCGGCATACAGAGCCAGTCCCAGCACGATACCGCCCTTGTAGCCGTACCGGCGCATGAACAAACCCGCGGGGATGGCAAAGAGAAAATACCCGAGATAGAAGGCGGACTGCACCAGTCCGGCGTGAAAGTCGGTTAGCTCGAAGGCTTTCTTGAACTGGCGGATGAGAATGTCGTTGAGGTTATTGGCCATCCCCCAGAGAAAGAAAAGACTGGTGACGAGCATCACCGGCAGCACCCGAGTCCGTACCGCCAACTTGTCCGTGTTTTGCATTCGCCCCCCGATGGTACCGACACGCAGATGCCGGCCCCAAACTCGTCGGGTGTGGCGCGTAATTACTGGTAAAATGATACTCCGGATATGAAACAACATGCTCCGGTCAGCGTCAAGTACCAGGCAGCATCGCGCGCGTCGGCTGGCGGCAGTGCCGGTAACGAACCTGGGAAGCTGCAGACGGCGCGCCAAGGGGGCATTGTTCCGCGCATGCCGAGAAGCAGTGCGCAGCAAGGGTCAAAAGACTCTTGACAAATACCGCACAAGTTTTATATTTCATCGGTAGAAGATTGTTTTATTAATAAAGCGAGCAGAATGGCGGCGCAGCACGCCTGCCGCACACCGCGCGCGAAAGCTCGACAACAATGAGGGTGGGGGAATGGCCAAATCTAGTTCGAATCTCGTCGTTCGGGACGCCCGCGACGTATTGTTTATCGCGCCGAATCACAATCGATTGTATGTAGTTTATAACTCCGGGGGGATGTGAAATGTCCGCGACTACCCTTGTATCCAGGGAATGCCGAATCGTCATGACTGTCTTGATCGCGGCGCTGGAAGCGGGCGTGGCGGGCGCGCAAACGGGCGCGCCAAACGCTGCGCCGGCGGTCCAACAATCGGCTGCTTCCGCTGACTCCGGTCTTGGAAGTCATGGGTTGGAACTTCAGGAAATCGTCATCACCGCGACGGCCAAGCCAGCATCCAAGCTCTCGGTCCCTTATGCCATCTCGACAGTGAGCGGCGAGGAACTGCAGGAGAAACAGCCCCGCAGCCTAGTCGACGCGCTCAAGTCCGTACCCGGTATCAGCGTAGAGAATTCAGGCGGTGAGGGCGGCGGTGAGAACGTGGTGGTCCGCGGTTTGCCCTGGTCAGGCTTCAGACTGTTGGATGTGCTCGAAGACGGACTGCCCTTGTTCGAGTCCAACTACGAGCGTGAATTGCAGATCGACGAGTTGTATCGCGTGGATTTAGGCACGACGCGTGTCGAACTGGTGCGCGGCGGCACCGCACCCATTTACAGCAACAATGCCTCCGGCGGAGTCGTCAATTTCATCACCAATCACGGGACCCCGACGGCGCAGGGGAGTGCCAGAGTCACCCTTGCCTCGGGCGACCAGCGGCGCCTCGATGTTCAGAGCTCGGGGCCCGCGACCGACAATCTGCTCTACAGCGTCAGCGGCTTCTATCGGCAGGATAATGGCCTGCGAAACCCGGGTTTCCCCGACGCCGATCGCGGCGGGCAATTCAAGCTCGGCGGCACCTATTTGTTCGATGGGGGCAAATTGTGGGCGGATATCAAATACCTGAATGATCGCAGCATTTTCTACTCCGCCATTCCACTGACGAATCCCTTGACCGGCGGGTCGCTGAGCGGTCTCATCGATCCTCACACCGGCACCTTGGATTCAGGCAGCTTTCGCAACGTCGAAATTCTGACGTTGAACGGTGCGGGGAGCGCCGTGGCGCGCACGGCCAGTTTGGATGATGGCATTCACCCGGAGACCAAGACTGTGACCGTGGGTTTCGAGGATACCTTGGGAGGCGGGTGGGGCATCACCGACAAAGCGCGCTACGCGCGCGGCTCGGTGCAATTCAGCGCGCTCCTCAACGGCTCGCCGGCCTCGGCCGCGACCAACCTAGCCGGTTATCTGGCTGCCGCTAAAGCGGCATTTCCAGGGACCACCTCGCTTCGCTATGCCTATGCCGGCACGAACAATGTATTCGACCCAGCGAGTACGGCCGGTCTGACGATGACCAACACTTGGATGGATAACCATACGCAATATACGGATACGTTCAACGATCTGCGCTTGAGTAAAACCATCGAGACCGCCCATGCCGGCAGGCACGAGTTGTCGTTGGGTACCAGCTTCAGCCATTTCACGATGAATCAAGCACAGCTCGGCAATACGATTCTGACCGACGTCAAGACCAATCCGGATGCGTTGGACGTCCAGGCACTCGACGCAAATGGCGCCGTCATCGGATCCGTAACTCAGAACGGCTTTACCACCTATGGTTCGGGCGACCTGATCGGCGATGTGCGCGGCAACGCCATCGCCGGCTACGGCGCGGAAAACTGGCACATTACGGACGTGTGGCAAGTAGACGTGGGCGTGCGCCACGAAGCGCAATCGGACACCGGCAATAGGGGCGTGATAGGCGCGCAGACCGTCGCCGCCAGCGGACCGATCGCGGACCGCAAGGTCACCGGCTTGGTTAGCTATGTGCCGTATTCGAAGACCCTGGACGGAACCTCGTGGACAGTCGGCTCCTCGTACCAGTTCTCGCAGCAGGCCAATGGGTTCGTGCGCTATACCAGTACGTACAGTCTCCCCCGCCTGAGCGATCAATGGGCCAACATCAACAACGGCGTCGCGGGGACTCTACCCAATGGTCAGCCCGTGCCCATCACCCCCATAAAGCAGGCGGAGACCGGCCTAAAATTGGCGCTGCCAAACCTGGAGTTGTTCGGTATCGCGTTCTGGAGTCACTTCGGTAACCTCAACGCTTCGACGTACGTTGCCAATGCCGCGGGCCTATTGTCCAATCAGTCGTTATTGATTGCCACGACGACGACGGGTATCGAATTCGAGGGCGCGTGGCGGCCGGTGCGCGCGGTGGAAGTCAACACGAGTTTGACCTTGCAGCGTCCCAAGGTCGACAGTGCCAACACCTTCAATGCGATTTCTGCCGCCAGCCTCACAGGGGTCGAGATCACACGCACACCGAAGTACACGGCCACGCTCGAGCCTGCCTATTTGTTTCGATTCAAAGATCTAGGTGGGCGGTTGTTCACCACCGTGTATACGGTCGGCAAGCGATATCAGGACTATGCCAACACGAGCATTCTGCCCGCCTATACGACGGTGGACGCCGGGATGACGCTGCAAGTGTCCAAGTCGGTCAGCGTGCAATTGCTCGGCAGCAATTTGGCCAATTCCACCGGATTGACGGAAGGCAATGCGCGCGGACCGGTGGCCAATGTTCTGCCGGTGGGGGTTGCGACGGTGGGCCGACCGATCTTCGGCCGTGCGTTCACGGCCTCGGCGACCGTTAGTTGGTAAGGAGCGGCCTCGAGGGGATTACAGCAGCGCCGAAATCGCGCGCTGGATTCCCTCGGGGTCCAGACCCTGGTATCCCATCTGCTGCCAGAGTCCGCCGCTGCCCTCCAAGTGGGTACCGATGTGATTGAACTTGCCTTTGAATCCGGCCTGCAGAAGATAGCTGCCGAAGCGGCTGCCCAGCCCCGTCTTGACATTCCATGCTTCGGCGACCAGCACGAAGGGTGCCGCGGCCAGCCTCTTCATCATCGCCGTATCGACGACATTCAACGTGGGTTTGTTGATGAGGCCCACCCGCACACCGTTCTCTTGCAGCCGGGTCACCGCGTCGAGGGCGCGGTACACGGTCTCGCCCGTTGCGACCACGTAACCGCCGCCCGGCCCTGATTCGCGGACCACGTAGTCCTTGCCGGGATCGAAGGCTTTCCCCTCGTACAGAGGTTTTCCATCGGCATCGAGAATATCCGGAACGGGGGCGCGGGTGCTGAACACGAAGCGCAGCCCCGTGTCATTGAAGATGCGTTTCACGCAGGCCGCAAACTGGTGCTGATCGACCGGAAAATATAGCCGGGTGTCGTCGTCCGCGTGGCCGGGCTTCACACCGCCGTCGGCGAACATGCTGTTGATCCCGAAATGACAGGTGTTGTCGGCCATGTCGTCGACGCCGCTGTGGCTGAAGTGCGCCAGCACGTTCGAGAAATTGAGCCGCGACATGGTGATCTCGCTCACGCACATTTCCAGGAATGCGCTGAACGTGCCGTAAATGCCTTGTTTGCCAGGTGAGGATCCGAATCCGGCGGCGGCGGAAAAATTCCCGCGCTCCATGATGCCGCCTCGAACGAAGACTTCCGGGTGGCGCTTGCGAATGTGGTGCAAACCGCAGGAGCCTTCCAGGTCGTTGTCGAACACGCGGACGCGCTCCAGCCGTTCACTTTCGCTCATGCCGTCTAGAATTTCGTTGACGATCTTGCCGAAATCGTCGCGGTTCTTGCCCGCGCCCGAGGATCCCTTGAACGTCAGCGCGGTCTTCTCCGGCTGCGCCGCGCGCAACATGTCGATGGCGCGATCGTACCCGCCGCGGCTCTCGAGGTAGCCGATTGCGGTCTCTGCTTTGAGAACCTCGTGCGCGTGGGGGCTGCCCTCGGCGCCTTGGATGCCCGGCGCCATCAGACGCTTGATGACGAGTGCATGCGGAACGGTGTCGCGAAACGCTCGGCAAAGATCGACATACAAGGCATCCAAGTCCTCGCCCATGGTGGTCTCGGTGAGCAGACCGTAGCCCGATAAGGTGCGGCTCAGGTCGTAGCCCGCCATGTATTCCTGTGGATGCCCGGCAATGGTCACGTTGTTGTCGTCGACCAGCACCTTCACGTTCAATTGCTTGCCCACCGTGAGGCGTGCCGCTTCGGCATTGTCGCCTTCCATCTGGCTGCCGTCGGAGCCCAGTAGAATGACCGCCTTGCCCGGATTGGCCAGCGCGACGCCGTTGCAAAAAGCCCAGAGGTGGCCGAGGCGGCCGGAACTGAACTGCACGCCCGGCGTCAGCAGTTTCTCCGGGTGCCCGGGCAATCCGCTGCCGTATTCACGGTAGTGCAACAGCCGCTCCGGCGGCATCGCGCCATTCAGCACGCTCAACAGGTATTGCGTTGCGACGCGGTGTCCTGCCTCATCGTAAAAAACCGGCACGATGGGAGCCCCATTGGCGATGAAGCCACGGATGATCATCACTTCCGGAACCGTGTCGTAGGCGCCGCCCGTATGGCCCGACAAACCCTTGGCTCCCGCCAGGGCCGTGAAGAACACGATGGCATCGCGGCACAGTTGGATATTGTGCCGCAGAGCCGCTCGCTGCGCGTCGGTGAGCTCGGTGACCGCGGGGTCGAGTCGGAGCGGCTCGAGTCGGGTCAGGTCAATGGGAAAGGTTTCGGTGTTCATGATGTCTCACTGGCCGAGGTTCACTGGCCGAAGTACGGCCCGAGGTGTCGGCTGGTCGATCAAGGATAAGCGGGAAAGTATAGCGCGCGCATTCGCACGGCGGGCACCCGCGGGTGTTGCGAGCACACAGCGGATATTGCTTCGGAATAGTCCCACGTTGGCAGCCGGCGCAGCGCGACAGCCGTCACCGAGCATACCGCAGCCGCCGGCCCTCCATCCATTGCCAGGAGATCAGCGAGGGCAGGCCGCACAGCACCTCGCGCGCGCGCTTGGTCATGGACACGGCCAGCGCCAATTCGCTGCTGATACCCAGCGAGTGGCCGAACAGCACCAACGTGGCTTCCTGCACGCCGAGGCTTGCGGGTACCATGAAGGCCACGTGGCGCATGGTCTGAGTCATGCTTTCGAGAATGAGCGCGGTGGCCACATCCACCGGATGCCCAAAGAGGCGCAGTGCGAACCAAATCTCGAACGATCCCGCGCTCAGTGCGGCGAACTGCAGGATTCCCGCCGCCAGCAACGCGCGCCACCGCCCGAGGCAAGCGCGCAGCTCCTGGTCCAACGCGGCTGCGTCCTCGGAAAGGGCGCTGGCGCCCACCAGCGGGCTCAGAAATTTCTGCAGGCGCTTGAACACCGATCCGTAACGCAGCAGCAGGACGGTGACCGCCGGAGCGGGGAGGCTTATCAGAAATGCCAGCAGCAAACGATGATATTGCGCGCCGGTCGCGCGCAGATCGAGAAGCAAGAGTAATCCCAGCGCCGTGAACGCATAGGAGACGATCAGGGTCAATACGATCTCGACGATCACGGTGGCACTCACCGGGACGCCCGGGAGCCCGCGCCAACGCAGCAATCGAACGCCCGCCACGCCGCCGCCCACGCTCGCCACCGGCAGCAAGCGATCGATCGCTTCGCGCACGCTCGTGACCCAGAAGAGATAGCCGAGAGCCGCGCGCCGCTGCGGATCGTAGAAACGCAACAGGTAGAACCAGCCGAGGGCATAGAGCAAAAAATAGAGCGAGCGATACGGAATCAGCCACGAGAGCGGCCAGCCGGCCGAGGCGACGGTCTGCAGCATCGCCGGCAAATCCGCGCGCAGTACCAGCGCAAACAGCAGGGTGAGGCCGAGCAGCCCCCCGACATATCCGGCGACTCTCATCGATCGGCAATCACGTCAATCTGCGCATGAAGCCGTCGGCATCCACGTCGAACTCGATGCCGCGCCAGGTCACGCGCGATGTAAAAAAACTGCGAACCCAGACGCAGCACAACAGCAGATCGCGCACGGGCAAGAGCCAGATGTCCGAGAACAAGGAACGCTCGCTTCGCCGCCGGTGGACGAAGTGCAATGCCAAACGGACGGCGGCCGTGATACCGAAGAGCGCCCAGGCGGGCATCGACGGCGAGCCGGCAATAAAAACGAGAGCGATCCCCAAAACCGCCAGCGGGAAACTGAAACTCAAGAAAATCATGCGAAAACTGAGAGGGCGCAAAACATGGATGGTGCGCATCCATCGCAGCTCATGGCGCGTCAGAGAGCGCATGGTTTGTTCGTGATGTACGCCTTCGACGACGTACGCCGACAGCACGATGCGCAAACCCAACCCGCGGATGAGTTCGCCCAATCGATGATCGTCGGCAAGATGGTCCGCTATGGCTCGCAAGCCGCCGATCGCGCGCAGGGTTTCCTGCCGAACGCACATGGTTTGACCGGAGACGTAGCCTTGGTAGCCGAACAGCCATGCGAGCAAAATGGAGGGCAGGTACCATTCGTTGATATACATGGCGCCGAGGCGCGACCAGACACCCTGCGTCGGGACGGCGCGGTAGGCGCACGTCACGAGGCCCACTCGAGGGTCGAGCAGCGGCGCGGTCACGGTGCTGAGATAGTCCGGTCCGACGAACGCATCGCTGTCCGCCATCACCAGCATTTCGTGGCGCGCGCGCTCGAGCATGTTGATGAGATTGCTGACCTTGCGGTTGCTGCCGTGCTGCTCGGGATTCACCACCACATCGATGGGCAGGGCGGGGAACTCCGCGATCAGCCGCTCGACCACCGAGCGCGCGGGATCCGCCGGATCGCGCATTCCAAAAACGATTTGATATTCCGGGTAATCCTGGCGGCAAAACCCGCGCAGGTGCTCGTACAGGCCCGGCTCGGTGCCGCACAAGGGTTTGAGCAATGTCACGGGCGGCCGCGGCCCGGAATTCTCCGGGGGCCTACGCCGTTGCCATACGAGTACGGCAACCAGTGTCAGCAGCGAGTAGCTCGCCGCCACACCCAGACTCACGTAGCCGACCATCACCGCTATCGGATGAAACAGGGGCATCTACATCTCGAGGACTGCCGGCGTCAAGCCTCATGCGCACGTAGGAAGCGGAAGAACTCCACGCCTTCGCGCAGCCGCCGCTTCATCATGTCCCAACTCGTCAGCATCTCCCTGACGATCTCCCAAATCTTGTTCGGCCGGAAGTAAAAGCGCTTATAGAACACTTCCATGCTGTGAAAGATCTCTTCTTTGGACAAGTGGGGATAGCTGATGGCAGCGAGCTGCACCCCTTTGTCGTTCACCAGGTTGACCGCCTCGTTCTCTTGCAGCCAGCCGTTGTCCACCGCCTGTTTGTACAAGGTCGTACCGGGGTACGGCGCCGCCAACGAGACCTGGATGGTGTGCGGATTGATTTCTTTCGCGAAATTGATGGTCTTTTCGATGGTCGCCTTGGTTTCGCCGGGTAACCCGAGAATGAAGGTACCATGCACCAAAATCCCGAGTTTGTGGCAGTCGCTGCTGAAGCGCCGCGCAATATCCGTGCGCAAACCCTTCTTGATGTTGTGCAGGATCTGATCGTCCCCGGATTCGAACCCCACCAGCAGCAGGCGCAGGCCGTTGTCCTTCATCACCTTCAATGTCTTGTAAGGCACGTTTGCCTTGGCATTGCAGCTCCAGGTCATGCCCAGCTTGCCCATGCCGATCGCGATCTCCTCCACCCGGGGCAGGTTGGACGTGTCGGTAAAGGTGTCGTCGTCGAACATGATTTCCTGGACTTCAGGCATGTTCTCCTTGATCCATTGCACCTCGGCGATGACGTTGGCGGCGGAGCGCACCCGATAGCGGTGGCCGCCCACGGTCTGCGGCCATAGGCAGAACGTGCACTTCGAGCGGCAGCCGCGACCCGTGTAGAAGCTCACATACGGGTGCTTCAAATAGCCGATGAAGTAATTCTCGATCTTCAGATCGCGCTTGTACACCGGAGCGACGAACGGCAGCTCATCCATGTTCTCGATGATGGCGCGCGGCAGATTGTGCACGATGCGTCCCTCGTCGCCGCGGTAGGAAAGTCCCTTGATGTCCTTCAGCGGCAGGCCCTCGGCGACCTCCTTGCAGGTGTAGTCGAACTCTTCGCGGCACACGAAATCCACCGCGGTGGCAGCTTTCAGCGAACCTTCCGGGTCGACCATGGTTTTGGCGCCCACCAGGCCGATCTTGATCTGGGGATTGTCTTCGCGCAGCAATTCCGCAAACCTGGCATCGGTGGGGAACGACGGCGTGCTGGTGTGCATGATGACCAGTTCGTAGCCGCGGGCAATGTCGCGGCTTTGCTCCACGTTGAGCTCGTCGGCCGGTGCATCGAGAACCCGCGAGCCGGGCACCAGGGCCGCCGGTTGGGCCAGCCACGTGGGGAACCAGAACGATTTGATCTCGCGCTTGGCTTGATAGCGCGAGCCCGCGCCGCCGTCGAAACCATCGAAGGAGGGCGCTTGCAGGAACAGCGTTTTCAGGACGCGTCCGGACGAAGATTCCAAAGTCATTAATGTGCCTCGCGGAATCGAGGTTCCGCCGTGTTAGTCACGGATAATACAGGGTTTTTGGTCCGCCGTGCCAAGTCGTCGCGCCCAACGCGAGAAAGCGCCGGGCCGCGCGCCCGGGCGGCAGGTATCCCGGTCTAGCGGTTCAAGCCGCTCATGGGTTTAACCGTGCTGGACGCCAGCGTCGCATTCTGCGATTGCAGCTGAGCTTTGCACAATTTGGTCGCTTCGTTATAAGAGAGAGTCTTGCTGGCGGACATTTGCTTGGTCATGCACGCGACCATCAGTCGCTTGGGGGAGGGCGGCCGGCCGGCGGAGTCTGACGCAGCCGCTTGCCAGCTCACGAGCGACATACCCAGCGACATACCCAGCATCACGACCGTCTGCCATCCACGCTTCATCTCGCAACTCCCACCGCAATACTTCGCAATCCCATCATGACGTGGCCCGCGCCCGTCACGGCGTAGTATCTGCTTGCCAGCCGCCATCACAAGCCGGGGAACCCCTCAGCCAGTGTCAGCGTTGCGCCGACAAGGGGAGCGTGGGACGACTCACGACAGGAGTTGCCGGTGTGCGCAACCTGCGCATGCGCGGCGGTATCTCTATTGTGCTCGTTCCATTCACGCGGGGGAGCGGCACATGGCTCAGACGGTGGGCGAACTTCTGGTCTCGACCTTGGCGCAGATCGGCGTCACGCAGGTATTCGGTGTAGTCGGCGATGCACTGAATCCGTTTACCGACGCCATACGCCGCAACGACCATGTCGAGTGGATGGGTGTGCGCCATGAGGAGGGAGCTGCGCTCGCGGCCGCGGGTCAGGCTAAGCTCACCGGGCGCTTGGGCGTTTGTGCAGGCACCACCGGGCCGGGCGCCACCCATCTGTTGGCCGGCGTGTATGAGGCCAGCCACGATCACGCCCCGGTGCTCGCCATTGCCGGTGAGGTGCCGACCCGTTTGGGCGGGATAGACTACCTGCAGGCCGCCGATCACGTGCAATCGTTTCGCGACGCATGCGTGTATGCGGCATCGATCAATTCGCCGGATGCGGCGGCCGCGCAGATCCACGAGGCCATTGCCGCCGCTTACGGAATGCGGGGAGTGGCGTTGCTCAACATCCCCCAAGATGTGTTCGGGGCAAAGACCTCCAAAGCGGTGCAAAGCGCGGCGACGCTGCGCCAGCGCCCCGCCATCGCGCCCGCGGAAGCAGACCTCGACAGCGCGGCACGCATCATCGATGACGCCAAGTCGGTGGTGCTGTTCGTGGGGGAGGGCGGCCGCGGCGCGCAGGCGGAGATTGCAGCCCTCGCCAGGAAACTCAACGCGCCCATCGTTCATACCTACCGGGCGCTCGACCTCTTTGCGTTCGACGATCCGCACGTCATCGGCGGGCTCGGCTTGATCGGATCCAAAGCCGGTTACGATGCGGTCCATGGTTGCGACGCGTTGGTGATGATCGGCAGCGACTA
>JALYHU010000175.1 GCA_030776345.1 Pseudomonadota bacterium
ATACGTATCGCGGGTCCAAGGGCCGCAAGTCGCGCGTGTCGTACCAATTGTAGAAATGACCGCGAAACCGCTCGAGACGATTCATGGTCGCGAGCGTCGCCTCCACGCGTTCGACGAAGTCGAGGGCTCCCACCCAGCCGAAGTCGCGGGCACTCACTGCGGATAGCAGATAAAGGCCCATGTTGGTCGGAGAGGTCCGGTGCGCCAACACGGGCATGGGGTCCTCTTGGAAGTTGTCGGGCGGCAGCATCTGATCGTCGGCCGTCACGAATTGTTCGAAGTATCGCCACGTGCGGCGCGCTACCAACCTCAGGTCGCGGGCATCCGCCGCCGATACGGCGAGTCGGCCCGCCACCAGCGGGGAAATGCTGATCCAGACCGCCACGGCGGGCGATCCCGCCCAGAGAATCAAGAAAGGAGCGGACAGCCAGCCGTTGCCGGGTCGGAAGTGCGCGACGAGAATGGCGCCGATGGCGGCGATCGCAACCGCGCCTGCCATGCGACGATAAGCGCTGGGCAGCGTCATTCGGAAACTCAAGTGAGCCTGCGCCGCGGTCACCCACTGGAGCAAGTTCCGCTGGCTGACCAGCAAGCGAAACAGCGTCCGGCCGATCGCATCCATCATCAGCGTCGCCTGATGCGCGAGCAACGTGACCACGAGGGCGGACTGTGTCGTTGCGAGCCAGACATCTTTGCGCAGCGCACGCAAATGGCTGCGGGCCGTTGTGCGGGAACGGCTCGGTACGATCGCAGCGAACACGGGCAACAGCGCCGGCAATGCAACCGTCGCGATGATGAAGGCGCTCCACAGAAGAGCGGAGCTGGGCGGCAGCAACCATCCCGCCACGAGCGCGCTGACGCTGACCGGCGCCGACAGCGTGCGTCGGAGGTTGTCCAGCATTTTCCAAAGTGCGATCAGAGGCAGCGTGCCACTGCCGCGATTGTCGCCCGCGGCGTCGCCCCGGCCCAGAATCCACGGCAGGAGTTGCCAGTCACCGCGAGCCCAGCGGTGTTGACGCGCCGCCGCGACGTCATAGCGAGAGGGGAATTCCTCGACAACTTCGATGTCTGAAACTAGGCCGGCCCGGGCAAAACTCCCCTCGAAAAGATCATGGCTGAGAAGGGTCCCCTCAGGCACCCGATCGGCCAGGGCTGCCTCGAAGGCGTCGACGTCGTAAATGCCTTTACCCGCATAAGAACCCAAACCGAAGAGATCCTGGTACACGTCGGAGACTGCGGCCGCATAAGGATCGATCCCGCTCGCGCTGGAGAACACCCGTTGAAAGAGGGAGCCTTCGCGTCCCATCGGAAGGGACGGTGCGACCCGGGGCTGCAGCACTGCGTAGCCCTCGAGGACGTGACCGGTGGCGGCATCGAACCTGGGCCGGTTCAACACGTGCGCCATTTTTCCGACCAAACGCCGCGCCGTGTCGCGCGGCAATCGGGTATCGGCATCGAGCGTGATGACGTACCGGATATCCGATGGAATGGCAGGACGGCGGCCGTCGACGTCGATGAAGGTCGTGTCCGGTGCGCCACGCAGTAGCCGGTTCAATTCGTGAAGTTTGCCGCGCTTGCGCTCCCATCCCATCCATTGCTTCTGCCCGTCGCTCCAGAGCCGCCGTCGGTGGAGCAAGACGAAACGATCGCCTGCGGGGGCTGGTCCGTGTCGACGATTCAAGCGCGCAATGCCTTCTGCGGCGATGCCGAGCAGCGCGCTATCCCCTGCCGTGTGCTCGGTCGGCGCATCGGTCCAATCCGACAGCAATGCGAAGTACAGTTCGACCTCCGGCGAGGCGAGGCAGTGGATTTCGAGGCGCTCGATGTGTTCTTCGATGGCTGCGCGTGTCGTCAATAGTACAGGCACGACGATCATGGTGCGCAGGTGCGACGGGATGCCTTCGCGTAGTGCGAGACCCGGCAGAATCGTCGCGCCCAGCCCTCTCGTGACGTCGCGGTTCACGAGAGCGATGGCCGCATCCAATGACGGCACCATTCCCAAAAGCGCCAGCAGTGCGAGGAGATATCCGCCCGCATCCCACGAATGCAATACGATCAAAGGCAGGGAAAGGACGATGCCGCCGATCAGGACGATGGCGGCAACGTAGTCGCCGGCCTTGCGGGTGCTGAAACGGCCGAGGGAACTCCATCGGGAGGCTCGATAGCCGACCGTCGCTTCGAAGGCGCGCCGACCGGCGCCGATCAGATGATACCCCGGATCGCGCCTGCGGTCCGCCGCGCCGGTGATATCGTTCGCGGCAGGCGCACCTCCAGCCGCCAAGGCTGCGCGCGCAACGGCGATCTCAGTCTGCTTCGAGCCGCGCGCCAGTCGCTCTATCTCGCGGCGGTACATATCGCGAGTCGTGAATTCCATTGCTCCGAAATCACTTGCCGAGCGCAACAGTTTGTCGACGAGACTGACGCTCTCGAAAAACTCCGGCCAGTCGACATCCGAGAGAAGTCTCATGCTCGTGATGATGTTGCGCACAGTGACGTTCGATGTCCCTTGGCGCTGATGCTCTTCATGGACGACCTCGTCAGCCGTGGTTCCCTGCGACGTCAGGCGCTCGTCCAACCAGCGCCGCGCCGGCGTCACCGTAGGATCCTGGTCGCGCAGCCGTAGCACCAGCTGAACGGCAAAGGCGGGAGGGAGAGACGCGCCGGTCGCATCGAGGAGTGCGAACGCGTCCGGCTCGGCCGCATTTCCGTTCAGACCCAGCAGCCGGTCGGCCATGTTGTCCGCGTCCTGGCGCGCCGCAGGTTCTCGACCAGTACGATGCGCAGCGTGATGGCCACTGCCCACAGCTCACCGATGGTCAGCGGCTGAACGCGCTGATAGGCACGGACGAACAGGCGCAGCGAGTCAGGGTCGAAGCGGCTGTCGCTATGCGCGATGTAGGCCCAAGCCAGTCCGAACACGCGCGGATAGCCGTGCAACGGGCCGTCCGCAAGCTTTGGCAATTGCCGATAAAAACCGGGCGGCAGATCTTGGCGAATCTCGCGGATCTGCTCTTCGACCAAGTGGTAATTGTCCAACAGCCATTCGGCGGCGGGGGTAATCGGGCGGCCCTCGCCGACCGCCGTCCCGATCGCGCGATACGCCGCGAGCAGAATCGACTCGTTGTCTTTCAAACGTACATCGAGGGAGCGGCGTGCCGAGCGCCGTGGCGTCACCTGTTGGGCGGCCGCGAGGCTCTCCGCATGCTGCTCGAGACGCTCGCTGCTGAAGAGTTCCGCGCGGAGTATCTCGTCGTTGTCCCACGGCGAGGCCGGCGACCCGTGTAGTGGCATCGCTGTTGTCCCGCCTTGAGTTGACCCCGTCGATGGGGACGAAGGAACATACGCCCGCTCGACGCAGCCGTCAGTGCGCTACCCCACTTAGCGCGCGGCTACGCTCGCCATCGGTCCCCGCTCAGTGCAGCATTTTTCCGTACGATTCCCGGTCGGCGTCGTAGCAGCTGCAAGCGGCTGCCTCGAGCCCGCCGCGGTTCAACACCTCGATTTCACCGCGCCGGTATTTTATCAAGCCGTCTCGTTGCAGTGCGCCCGCCGCCGCCGTGACGCCCACCCGACGTACGCCGAGCATGTATGCGAGGAATTCATGTGTAATGTGGAAGGTATTCGAATGAGCACGGTCCTGGGTCATGAGCAGCCAACGCGCCAAGCGCGGCTCGATCTGATGGAAACGCAAGCACGACGCGGCCAATGCGAGTTGCACCATCATGACGTAAAGGTAACGGTTCACGGCGCGCTGCAACGCGGAGCTGTGTCCGAGTTCCCTGAGGAATGCGACGGCACCAATGCGCCAAGCCGCTCCGGAGCCTTGCACCAATGCGTGTAGCGGAGCCGCCCTGACGCCCAAGGCGAGGTGTGTTCCCAGCATGCCCTCGCGGCCTATCATTCCCACCTCTAGAACGGGTTTCCCCTTGATGGGGGCCACCAGCGAGATGAACCCGTCCGTCGGGAAGTAGACGTAGCGGGTCGGAATTCCCACTTCGCTGAGCACTTCTTCCATCACGAGTTCAACCGGCTCACAAATGGCGAGCAGGCCCAGCCGTGCCTTCCTGGGAAGCAATTCGATCAAGTGATTTTGCGCGGTAGACAAGATGCTCACTGCAGTATTTACCGATCTCGGTTGTCGCAAGCGACGAGCATACGCTCGATGGGACGCGCAGACCGTATGGCAGCGCACATAGCCGCTGACGGGGCGCGGTGGCGTCCGGCAATTCCCCCGCGGCGTTTGTTTTACGTGCGCTATCGAACATACTGATAGAATTGGATGTCATCTCGAGATTCCCGCAGGTTGAGCCCTGCAATTCTATGTCCGTCCCCCTTCACGATATCGGTAAGAACCACCTACTCGCCGCGCTGCCCGGTTCCGTGCAGGCGCGCCTTCTGCCGCAATTGGAATCCGTCCAGATGCCCCTCGGCGGCGTGCTGTACGAGTCCGGCGGCACCCTGAGTCACGTGTATTTTCCTACCACCTCCATCGTTTCTCTGCTGTACGTCATGGAAAACGGAGCGTCTGCCGAGATCGCCGTGGTCGGCAACGAGGGCATCGTGGGAATTTCGCTGTTCATGGGAGGCGAGTCCACCCCCAGCCGCGCAGTAGTTCAAAGTGCCGGCCACGGTTTTCGGCTCAAATCGGCCATAGTGAAGGAGGAGTTCAATCAGGCCGGTCCCATGCTGCACTTGCTGTTGCGGTATACCCAAGCGCTAATCACCCAGATGGCGCAAACGGCGGTTTGCAACCGTCACCACTCATTGGATCAACAACTTTGCCGCTGGCTGCTGCTCAGCTTGGACCGATTGCAGGGCGATGAACTCTTGATGACCCAGGAATTGATCGCCAACATGCTGGGCGTGCGCCGCGAAGGCGTCACCGAGGGCGCCATGAAACTACAGCATGCAGGACTGATCCGCTACGCGCGCGGTCGCATCTCCGTGCTGGACCGCGCAGGCCTCGAGCAGCGCACCTGCGAATGTTACGCGGTCGTCAAGAAGGAATACGATCGACTGCTGCAAAAGCGCGTTGATTGATGATGACCCTATGTGCGCTGCCAGACAGAGGCGGTGCGCATTGTCCCTCATACTTTCCGCATGCTGACCGTCAGGAACGGTCGGCTCGGCCCGCGAGTTGTGGGCTTTCCAGTGGAATGCACAGCGTCCTCAATTGGCTGCAGGGAAGTGTTCGATGGCTCGCATACGGCACCTTTGGTTTTCCCGGTTGCCCCTTCCGTGGCTTGCAGTGGGACTCAGTGTCGCTGTAGCGACTCCGAGCTGGGCCGTTCCCAGTTTCGCGCGGCAGACCGGCATGGCGTGCGCCGCGTGTCACACGGTGTTTCCGGAACTCACTCCCTTCGGGCGCGAATTCAAGCTCAACGGCTATGTACTCGACAACATAAAGCAGATCAAGGGCATCACCCTCGAGAATCGCGAAACATTAGCCCTCAATTCGCTGCCCCCTGTCAGTATGATGCTGCAAATATCCTATACGCATACCGGCGCCGCGCTTCCGGACGGTGCCGTCACCGGTGCTCTCGCAAAAGACGGCGATGTGCTCTTTCCACAGCAGGCGAGCCTTTTTTACGCGGGTAAGATCGCGGATGATCTCGGTGCATTCGTGCAGCTGACCTATGACGGCGTCGGCGACAGCTTCGGTTTCGACAACAGCGACATTCGCTATGTGAAGCATTACAGCTTCGGCAGCGGCAAAGAAGGCGAGCGAAACAGCCTGGTGCTCGGCGTTACCGTCAATAACGGTCCCACCGTTCAGGATGTATGGAATACGACTGCCGCGTGGGGCTTCCCGTACTCGGGAAGCAGCGTGGCGCCCTCGCCGATCAATTCGACAAAGTTGGATACCGGCGCCGGCGGCATCGGACAACAAGCGGCCGGCGTGGGGGTGTATGCATGGTTGAACAGCAGCCTATACGCTGAACTCAGCGTGTATACCGCGGCTATCCGCGGTGGTGCGCATCCCCTCGATAGTACTCAAAGCCGCGTCGTCCATGGGGTTTCCCCGTATTGGCGCGTCGCATACGAATACCGGTGGGATCGCAATTCGATTTCTGCGGGCACTTACGGCATCGACGCCAAAATGCACCCGGGCAATGGCGCCCCGCTCCAGGGTCCGACCGATACCTACAAAGACACCGCCGTGGATTTTCAATACCAGTTCATCGGCGAGGCCCACTTATTTACCGCCCTCTCGACGTATATCCACGAAAAGCAGCGCCTCAACGCGAGCTTCTTGAATCAGCTTGCCGCCAACTCGAACGATACTCTGAGGACGTTGAAGATCGTCGGTGAATACAGCTACCAACGTACTATCGGGGGCACTCTGGGTTTCTTCAACACCACGGGCAGCACCGACGCAGTGCTGTACGCGCAGGCGCCGGTGGGTGGCAGTCTCAACAATAGCCCGGATTCGCGCGGTACGGTCATGGAGGTGAACTATCTGCCGTGGCTGAATACGAAGCTACAGCTTCAGTACGTTCGCTACAGTAAATTCAACGGGCTTGGATCGAATTACGACGGAGCCGGCCGCAATGCCGGCGATAACGATACGCTGTACCTCCTGGGTTGGCTGAATTTTTGAGATCATTTCTCGCCCCGATGGCGGACTAGGGAACTATGAAACGGAGCCATCTTTTCGTCATCGTGCTCGGCGCATCGGGCTATCTGAGCGGGATCGCGTACTCTGCCGACGCACCAACGGATGCCGAATCTGCGTCGCTGAAGGCGACGATCGAAACCTGTGCGTCGTGCCATGGCGTCAAGGGTCGCAGCGTATCGCCGACATTCCCCAACTTGGCAGCACAGCAGGCTCCGTACATTGAGCTGCAGCTGAAGGCCTTTAAGGACCAGTCGCGCGCCGACCCCGATGCCCAGGCGTACATGTGGGGCATGGCCGGCCAGATGAGCGACGCGACGATCAGCGCCCTGGCCGTCTATTTCGCCGCGCAGCCCGCTGCACCCGGCAAAGGCGGAAATTCGGCGCTCATCTCCCGGGGCCAGCATCTGTTCGAGGAAGGCGTCCCAGCGCGCCAGATTCCGCCATGCGCGTCATGTCACGGTGCGCATGCCGAAGGGATGACGACCTTTCCGCGCCTGGCGGGACAACATGCCCCCTATTTGCTCAAGCAGCTGCTCGTGATTCAAAGTGTCCTTCGCACCGCGCCGGTAATGCACGGCGTGATAAAAGACCT
>JALYHU010000176.1 GCA_030776345.1 Pseudomonadota bacterium
TCCTCGTCGATGTCGCTTCGTCTCAGCAAGTAGTCCAAGCCTCCGACCCGGTACCATCGGTAGCCATAGGCTTCGAGCAATAGCCGGTGTTTGCCGTCGGCGTGCGCATGGCTGTGGTCCTCCGACAGCAAATTGATCAGCAGCCGTCCATCTTCCCCCCGAGCATTTACGGTGAGCGAGATCTCCCGCGGGGATGATGAAAAATTGTGGACGCAAAGCACCGAGTTGTTGCGCCACTCGTAGCGCATCGCCAGAACCGAGACGTCGCGGGTCGGGATGAATTCAAAGGTGCCCCAGCCGATCTCGGGGACTTCCTTGCGCATCCTGACGATGCGTTCCATCCAGTTGAGCAGCGATTCGGGGTCGCGGCGTTGCGCGGCCGCGTTCACATGCCCGTAGCCGTAGGGGCCTTCCTGGATGACGGGCAGGATGGGCTGGTCGCTCTTGGTGAACCCGGCATTGGGCTCGTCCGACCACTGCATCGGCGTTCGAGCGCATTGCCGCTCCGGCAGTGCGAGGTTATCCCCCATGCCGAGCTCGTCTCCATAGCGAACGACGGGCGCGCCGGGAAGGGTGAACATCAAGCTGTACGCCAGTTCGAGCCGCCGCCGGTCGCCGTCGAACATGGGTGCAAGACGGCGCCTGATTCCTCGCTCATACAGCTGCGCGTCGGGATCGGGTCCGAAAGCATCGAAAACCGTTTGCCGCTGGGCTTTGGTCAGACGCCCGAGATCGAGCTCGTCGTGGTTTCTGAGAAACATACCCCACTGGGCCGTTTCGGGAATCGACTTGGTGGCCTTGAGGGCCGCTTGCAGCGGCCGGACGTCGCTCGCCGCGAGCGAGTAAAAGAGATGTTGATTCGCCTGAAAATTGAACATCATGTGCATTCGATCCCCGGCCCGGCCGAAGTAGTCCATGTCGGTATCGGGGAGAACGTTGGCCTCCCCGAGAATGATGGCATCGCCCTGCCGCCACTGCAGGAATTCGCGCATCGCCCGCAACATTTCATATTGCTCGACGGGTTTGTGCACGTTCGCGCCTTTCGCCGCTATCACGAAAGGCACCGCATCCATCCGAAAGCCCGACACGCCGAGTTGAATCCAGAATCCCATGATCTTGAGGATCTCCGCAAACACATGCGGGTTGGACGTGTTCAGGTCGGGCTGAAAATCGTAGAAGCGGTGAAAATACCAGGCGCGCGCCAGCGGATCGAAACTCCACGTGGATTTCTGCACGCCCGGAAATACCATTCCCTTGTTCGAATCGCGCGGCTTTTTTTTCGACCATACGTACCAATCTCGATACTTCGATTGCGGATCGCGGCGCGCCGCTTGAAACCACGGATGCTGATCGGACGTGTGATTCACGACCAGGTCGATGATGACGCGGATTCCGCGCTGTTTGGCGGCATGCGTAAACTCGACGAAGTCGCCCAGCGTTCCATAGCGCGGATCGACCTGGTAATAATCCGAAATGTCGTAGCCGTCGTCGCGGCCGGGGGAGGCCTGAAAGGGCATCAGCCAGATGGCGGTGACGCCGAGCCCGTGGAGATAGTCGAGACGCCGCATGAGCCCGGCGAAGTCCCCCACGCCGTCGCCATTGGCATCCATGTAGGTGCTCACGGCGAGGCAATAAATGACGGCGTTCTTGTACCAGAGATCATTGATCATGGAGACGGGGTCCTTGCCGAAAGTGCCGCGATCAAGCCCTCGTTGGGCCGCAATGCGACTTCATTGCCCAATGCTTCGTCCCGCCGGCCCGAATGAGTGGACAAGAGAATGCGTCCCGCCCCGCCGAACGACTCGGCGGAGAAAGTGCATGCGGTCATGCCGAAATTGAGCGCGACGAGGATTGCATCCTCCCCCGCTCGCCGCACATACGCGAGTATGTGACCGACCGTACTCAGCGGTTGGTAATCGCCGATCGACAACGCCGAATGCGCTCTGCGCAGCGCAAGGAGCTGCCGGTACAAGCTGAGGCAAGAGGCCGGATCTTGATTTTCCGCCGCGACGTTGACCTCGCGGTAATTCTCGGCGAGCGGCAGCCAGGGTTCGCCCGTGCTGAATCCTGCATGACACGTCTCATCCCATTGCATGGGTGTTCGACAGGGATCCCGGCCCAGACCCTTGCCCGGTACGTTCTTTTCGAAGGGATCCCGCACGCGATCCGGCGGTATGGATACGCCGGCCATGCCGATCTCATCCCCGTAATACAGGGTCGGCGTACCGCGCAGCGTGAGCAGCAACATCGCTGCGACCCGTGCCTGCGCAGTACCGACACGCGATGCAACGCGGGGATTGTCATGATTGCCCAATACCCAATTGGGCCATCCATTGCGCGGCAGCGCGCGTTCGTAGTCGTCTATCAAAGCGGCGATGACACGCGCATCCCACGCACTTTGCAGCAGTTGGAAATTGAACGGCAGATGCACGCCGTCGAGATGATCCGCGCCGCCGTGATCGTGCCCGTAGTAGGCCATGAGGCGATTCAGCGGAAGATAGATCTCACCGATCAATACCCGATCGTCGAATTCATCGAGCACCCGCCGTAGCCCGGCGACCACCTGCAGCACTTCCGGTCTGTCGGCGGTGTAGAGCGGGATCTGACTCTGGTGCGGCGGCATGTCCGGTCTGTAGTCGGGATTTGGCGGGTTATCGCGCCATTGGTCATCCTTGATGAGATGCCAGAGGACATCCACCCGAAAGCCATCGACCCCGCGCGTCAGCCAAAAGCGCAGCACGTCCTGCATGGCTGCGACGACGTGGGGATTGCGCCAGTTCAGATCGGGCTGTTCCTTCAGGAACGCGTGGTAGTAATATTGTCCCGTGGGTGCATGCCACTCCCAGGCGCTGCCGCCAAAGTTGCTCATCCAATTGTTGGGAGGGCCGCCGCCGGGGCCGGGATCGCGCCACAGATACCAGTCTCGTTTCGAGTTCGTGCGATCGGTGCGTGACTCTTCGAACCAGGGATGCCGGTCCGACGTGTGATTCGGGACGTAATCGAGAATCAGCCTCATGCCGCGCCGCTTGATGGCGGCCAGCAGCTCGTCGAACTCGTCGAGAGTGCCGAATATCGGGTCGATGTCCGTGAAATTCGCGATGTCATATCCGAAGTCGGCCATCGGCGACGGAAAGATCGGCGATAGCCACAGCGCATCCACGCCGAGCGACGCGCAGTAATCGAGTTTTTGCGCAATCCCCGTAAGGTCGCCGATGCCGTCTCCGTTGGCGTCCCGAAACGAACGCGGATAGATTTGGTAAATAACCCCGTATTGCCACCAGGCTTGCGTCATCACGAGGCAGAATAGATAGGCGCCTGCCGTCATGCCAGCTGAAACGCGAGCCGCGCCCATGTGGTGACCGAGAGCCTCGCCGAGGCGTCCCATCGAGGAGCGCCTTCTGGCGGCACTTGCCGTGAATGGGCACTATGGCGCGATGTCCACCGAGAATGATTCCATAAAAACCGGCGATGATGCGAGGAGCATACTGCCGGACGTCGTTTCAGAATCGAGGCCGATTTTTGCGATCTTCGAAGGCGGCGGCGCCAAGGGAATCGCCCATGTGGGAGCCTATGCGGCGGCCGATGAAATGGGGCTCGAATTCGTAGGGGTTGCGGGGGCTTCGGCCGGATCCATCGTTGCGGCGCTCATCGCGGTGGGCTTTTCGCCGGCAGAAATATTCAATCCCGATCGGCCGGGCAGCGACGTCTTTTCGGACCATGGCCTTTCGCCCATCGGCGTGCTCGGCGCTGCGGATTGGAGACTCTTTCAGCGGCTGAGGCGTTACGGGCGCTGGATCTTGATCGCGGTGCTGGTCATGTTTGCCGCGACTTTGCTATTTGCCATCATCGGCTGGCCGCTGATGGCACGCGCCTTCGCGGCGGCGTCGACGGCGGCCGCAGCGGCCTCATTCCTGCGCGGCAGAGCCCTGCTGCGCAACCGCGGCATCTTCGATCCGGCCCATTTCGCAGCCGCGTTCAATCCAATTCTGCGCGGCCGCGTCGAGAGGATTTACCGCGAGGAAGGGAGGGCGACCGATGGGATCCCCGACAAAATACGCTTCCGGGATATCGACCCCCAACAGATCGCTCGCTTTTGCCGCTTGAAAGTGGTCGCCACCGACATATCGGGCCAACAGCTGCGGCTATTCGATCATCGAACACCCGACGTGGTGGTGGCGGAGGCCGTCGCGGCGTCCATCGCCATTCCCGGTGTTTTCAAGCCTGCGCATATCCTCAGTTCCGAAGAGCCCGACTCGCACGCATCCCAGATCCGGTATTACGCGGATGGCGGACTCGTCTCGAATCTTCCGGTCTGGTGTTTTGCAGAGGAAAAGGCGGCGACCGAACGTCGGACTCGCAACAATGCCGCGGTGCCGGTCGTGGCCTTTACGCTGAGCGACGCGAGCACCGCCAATCCGGGTAACCCGACGCTCTCCGCGTTCCGCTACTTCATGCAAGTCCTGCGGACCGGAATATTCGGCGGCCAGACGATCGTGCAGGAATTTGTCGGCGACCTCTACCCGATTCAACTGCAAAGTTCTCTGGGG
>JALYHU010000177.1 GCA_030776345.1 Pseudomonadota bacterium
CTGCGCTGTGCGCTGGTTTGGTATGAGTTTGCGCCGAGCAACCTCGACCTCACGGCAAACGAAGCGGGGACCTAGCATGGAAGTCTCTACGCCTACACAACAGAGCGCCGACGGCGATACGGCGCAGCCCGGGCTCGCGGCCCGCCCGTGGCTCGTAATGGTATTGTTGCTCGCCTCGATGGCGGCGGGAGCGGCGGAGCCTGCGGCGAATGCGCCGGAGGCTGATGGAGCAGGGCGCGCCACCGGGGCAGAGCGCTCCGCTGGGGCAGAGCGCTCCGCTGGGGCAGAGCGCTATCACCCCGCGGTCTCCAAGCCCAGTATCGGCAGAATTTTCTTCTCACCCGCCGAACGACACAGTCGTCACAGCAGCGGCGTTGCCGCAGCACCGGCTTCCGCTGCGCCGGATGCCGTGGACGGTTCCATCGACAGCCGCGGCGCATCCAATGACGCCCTGGTCGTGAACGGTGCGCTGAGTTCCAGCACCGAAGGCCGCGCAGTCTGGGTCAACGGCAGAATCGTGCAGAACTCCGCCCGCGGCAAGGGTGCCTGGACCGACCGGAACGGCAACGTGTGGCTGATGAATGGAGATCGCGGCATACGCCTCGTACGGCCCGGTCAGTCGCTCGATCGCTCGTCTGGAATGATCGAAGACTTGCTGCCGCCCGGAGCCGTCGTCAGACGCTGATGCGCACCCATGGCCATGCGACGCCACTCAGTGAAAGGAGCCAACCGTCGACGCCAGCGCGGCGCCGCGGCGCTGTTGATGATCCTCACGTTGATCGTGATCATGACCATCGTTTTGGCGCCCCGATTGACGCTCTGGCAGGTGCGCAACGCGGCCGCCGGCCGCGGCTACCAGAGCTTGATCGCTGCCAAGGCCGCGATTCTTGCGCATGCCGCCAGCCCGGACGCAGACGTGACGGCGATGGTTCCGCCCCGGCGCCTGGGACAGATTTCGTTGACCCCGGATCTACCGGTAACCGCCGGCAGCACGTATGACGGGACCAGCAAACCCGGATGCGCGACCACCGCCTGGCTGCCCGGGCAGCCGCTGGTCGATCCCAACGTCAGCCCGGTGGCACATCTCAACGTACGTTGTTTTGGACGATTCCCCTGGCTCAGTTACGGGCTGCCGGGGCCGAGCACGCCGGACGACCAGGACGGCGACGTTCCCTGGATGTTCGTATCCGCCAATCTGGTCGGTGTCGCTTGCGTGAAGAATCTGAACCCGCTGATGCTGAGTTACGCGTACACCGGCGGTTGTGGGACCGGGACCCCGGTGCCGTTCCCCTGGCTCACCGTGGTCGACGGCCGCGGTAACATCGTATCTTCACAAGTCGCGATCGTGCTGATTCTGCCCGGGCCGCCGGTCGGCAACGCGCAGCAACGCACCACGCCCAACGACCGTTCACCAGCGGCTTACCTCGAGGGCCTCACCGTGGCCGCCGGGTGTCCCACTCCGTGCGTTCCGGGGACCTATGACAACGCGGCTTACACCGCCGCTGCCTGGACCTTCATCGATGCGCCCCCGAGCACCGCCTTGGGACCGCCGCCGAGTTATTATCAGCAGCCGTTCACTTTCAATGATCGCCTGATCTACATCACCGCGGCCGAGTATTTCGAGGCGATGGAGACGCGCGCGCGATCGTATGTGGTGGATGCGCTCACGCAATTCAAGACCAGCAAGAAATATTTGCCGTCCTCTCGGGACAATCCATCGAGTGCCTCGGCAAGCTGCGCGGCAAAACCGGGGGGTTCCGCTTGGCTTCTGGCGGCGGCCGGTTGCACGGCTGACGCGGGCACTTTGGCCTATCCCCTCTGGTTCACCGCCGCCGGCTGGGGAAATTATTTCATTTACTCCGTGGATCCGGGGTGTGTCTACACCGCGCCGGCGCCACGCTGCAACGCGCCGAGTTTGAGACTTGGCGCCGCAGCCCAGCGCTACAACGCGGTACTGTTCAGCCCCGGCCGAGCCATCACCACGGCGCCCTATGCGGCTCCGAAAGGCTCTGCGCAAGCACCCGTTGGGGGAGCGTCGATGGCCGGGAGTTTGTCGTTGAACGATTTTCTCGATAGCGCGGCCAACATCAACGCGAATGGACCCACCTTCGATGCCGCGGGCACGCTGCCCACGGCCAACTACAACGATCGCATGTACGGTGTACTATGAGCCATCCACATCGAGGCTTTACGCTGGTCGAGGTCGCCATCTCCATGGTGATCCTCGGGCTGGTGATGACGGGATTGGTGATTTCTCTGACCCAGCAATTGCAGCAAAGCCGTCTGGTGAATACGCGCACGGCACTGGCGCAGGCCAGCGACGCGCTCGTCGCTTATGTGGTCGCCAACGCGCGGCTGCCCTGCCCGGCGGTTGCGGGCGGCAACGGCATCGAAGCGACGTCCGGCGTGGGCGTGTGCACGAGGGCGAGCGGCTATTTGCCCGCGGTAACCCTGGGCCTGAGCAATCTGGATGCCTACGGCATGTTCGAGGATGGCTGGGCGGACGGCAGCCGTTTCGATAACTCCGGCGCCCAAAGCTATCCCCGGGCGATCAGGTACTCGGTTGCGCTATTGACCGGGACCGCACAGGTGAATGCATTGACCACCACCAAACTGGGAGGATCTACGCGCGCGGCCGTCGGGGGCGTCCTCGGCGGCGCGACTCCCGCCACCAATGCGGGGTTGTTCGTGTGCCGCTCGTCGGCGGGCATCAGCGGAGCTGCGATCAACCGTTGCGGTACGCCCGCGAATTCCCTCGCGTTGAATGCCGTGGCGGTCATCTGGTCGCAGGGGCCGACGGGCAACGATGCGCTGGGCAACTCCGCCGATGAAGCGCAAAACGCATCGCAGTTGGGCGCCCCCGGAGTCGCCGGTGTATTCGTCATGCGCGATCCGTCCGATACGGGCGCGGCGGCAGGGCGATTCGACGATGCCGTGGTGTGGTTGAGCTGGGGAACGGTGGCCGACAAACTCATGCTCGCAGCGCAGGTCCCGTAGTGCCCACTTCATGATGCAGCCGAATTCACGCGCCGTACTGGCGCTTGCGCGCCTCACGTTGCTGGAGGCCAGACGCACGGCCGTCGCCAAGGCGGCCCTTGCCGCCATCGCCATTGCGCTCTGCCTGGCTCTGTTCGTGGACCGGATCGTGCTCACCGACCAAGAGCGCGCCACCGCGGTCGCGTATGCCGTCATCGTCCGCCTCGCCATCGTGCTGATTCTCGGCCAGGCCATCATCGCCAACACGGTGCGCGATTTCAATGAGCGCATCATCGATAATTTTCTCGCGCTGCCGTTGACACGAATGCAATACGTCTTTGGCAAATGGCTGGGTTGGACGCTGGTCGCGGTGCTCTGTGCTGCGCTGGCGGGGCTGCCGCTGTTGTTTTTTTCCAGTACGCCGGGCCGGCTGCAATGGACCTTGAGCTTCGCGGCCGAGGCCGTGGTGGTCTCGAGCCTGGCGCTGGTCTTGGCGCTCGCGCTGGGGCGAATCGTTACGGCAGTGTTCGCCTTTACCTGCATGTACGTGTTCGCCCGGGTGAGTGCCATGCTGGTACTGCTCAGCGCCAACATGGGCGCGAACCACGGCTCGCTGCTCGACCGCTTCGACGCGCGCTATGTCGAATTCGCGGGTTACTTGCTCCCGCGCATGGACCGCTTTGCGGACACGGCATGGCTCAGCGGGGACCCCATTCATTTCGGGCCGGACCTTCTGCAGGGCGCGATCTACATCGTCCTCCTGGCTGCGGTGGCTCACATCGAGCTGCGGCGCAAACAGTTCTGAGCATGCGTCCCGGCGCCGCGCGAATCGGTCCCTGGGTGATGCTCGGTCTGTGCCTCTCGGCCAACGTGCTGTATCAGCGCCTGAACCCCCCGGCTGGCTACGATATCGTCGAGCTCGGACCTGCGCCGCCGGCGACGATGGTTCGGCTGGCGGCCTTGGGCGAGAGCGTGTTCGCAGGTTATCTCATCACGATCTTCGTGCAGAACGTGGATGTCCCCTTGGGGCGTGCCACGCGGCTGGCCGACCTCGACCGCGGCACACTGATTCGTTGGTTCGACCTGACCACCGAGCTCGACCCCGGCTCGGGCTCTCCCTTGCTATTGGCAACCCGCCATTACGCCGAAACGGGTACTCCCACGCAGCGCCGCATGATGCTCGATTGGATATACCGGCGCTTCGAGGAACGGCCGAATCAGCGCTGGCCGTGGCTGGTGCACGCGGTTTTCGTCGCTCGGCACGTGCTCCACGACAACGAGTTGGCCGAGTCGTATGCGGCCGCGCTGCGCATCCGGGTGACCGATCCCACGGTACCCACCTGGGTGCGCCAGATGGATCTCCTATTGCATGCCGATCTGGGCGAAATGGAGGATGCCCGGGCCATCTTGGCGGGGCTGGTCGCGGCCGGCCAGATTCATTCCCCCGCCGAACTCAAGTTCCTGGAATCCCGGTTGGCGCCCGAGCTGCCGGCCGGCGCGGCGGCTCCCCTCTCGCTCCCGTCAATTCCAAATATGTGACCGGTTTGACATTCAGCATTGCGGGCCGCTGCCGTTACTGAAAGGAGGCAAGACCGCCATACCGCATACCGCCGACATATTTAAGGAGTAAAGAATGTCCCATCAGAACAAATACCAGCGTGGCTTCACGCTGGTCGAAATCGCCATTGTGCTCGTCATCATCGGGCTCCTCCTCGGCGGCGTGCTGAA
>JALYHU010000178.1 GCA_030776345.1 Pseudomonadota bacterium
AGTCGCCTTGACAGGGGAGTGCTAGCTCCGGACAATCCGCGGCTCTCCGTGGTGAGGTAGCTCAGCTGGTTAGAGCGTGGCACTCATAATGCCGAGGTCGAGGGTTCGAGTCCCTCTCTCACCACCAATCAATTCAGTGGGATAGAAGGTCGCTCTGATCCCTGATTCGGCTGTAAGCGCAGGAAGCGGCTTTTCCTTGAGCTTAGCGACAGCCTCGCGTCGTTGGTCGGGTGCCAAGTGGGCATATCGCAATGACATCGCCAATGAGCTGTGGCCCAAGAGGTCTCGCACGGTGTTCAGCGGTACACCCTTCTGCATTAGGCGCGATGCAACGCTCGGCCGCAGTGATTGTGCGGCGCGCCGTCTCGCAGCCCGCTTCTCAAATCTGCTGCTCAACGGCGCCGAATTCGACCTCTGGGTGGCGCACGGGTGACGGGCGGAATCCATAACGAATCGCCAGGTGTCAATTCGATCGCGAACTTCGGTGTGAAGATCTCATCGGTTATTGTGGCGCCCTCGATACGATCGAGGCGATAGCTCCGTGATTCGCCATCTTCCGTGCGAATTGCGAACAGCAGAATCGCGCCGGCGCGCGTCCGGCGAAGAGAGTACGGGTCGACGCGGCGCACGCTTCCCTGGTAGTGCAGATCGACGCAGAGCCTGTTCGCCGCGGCGAAACGAATAGCTTCGAGGGATGAGGAACCAGCTGCGCCTTGACGGCGTAGCAGGCCCACGGCGGGTCTGAAGAGTTGCTCATCCCGCGCCATCGGTGCGACGGGCAAGGACGGCGCAGCGACGCCGCTCGCAAGCCAGGAGAAAAATTCAGGCATCACCGACCAAAAGCTCTCGAAAGGCGGCAGCCTTGGGAGTTGATGACCGAGCATGTTGGCCCAATCGGCGACCAATTCGTCTACAGCACCGATGATGGTCTCGAAGGTCGGTACGGCTATTCCCTTGAAGGCGCATTTCTTCCGCAGTACACCCAGTACGGTTGCGGCATCGGGTCGGAATTCGTCGTGCCGAAACAAGTTGACCACGTCGTAGAGGCCACGCGGTCACGTGCGTTCAGCGAGCGCGCGAACTTTTTCACCGAAGACCTCTTCGTAGGCATAACACCGCGCCGAGATCCCCCCTTCGGGCAGGTCGCTATAGGGATGTCCGACGGGTCGATCGACGGCCGGAAGTACCAACTGATTATTCCGGCTCATGGAAGACAGGGATTCCAGAGCATCGTGGACAGAGATTCCGTTTGAACGTGGACAGATCTCTGGCGTGATCGTGGACAGTTGGCGGACGGAGGCGCAATAGCGTTCACGATGCCGTGCCGCCATGGTGGACACGGGAATGGCGATGATGCCGGCGATCCATAGAGCTATATATACCCCGTAGACCCCAATGCGTTGAACCCCGCAGAGACGAGGGACGATCTAGCGACATGCCCCGGGCGGCAGCCCCGGGGGTCCCCTACCGCGCCAGCCCCTCCGCGCACGAGGGGCGAGGCTGGATCACCGGTAGCGCTAGATCCCTGTGATTAGAAGATCAAGCGCGCCGATGATCTTACCGCGCTCACTTGGGACACTATCGACGAGGGTTCCGAGTTCCCGCGCAGATATGCCGGCCAGCTGTGGTGTAATCATGAGGTATTCTTTGCCGGCTACGGTAATGTTCGGCGTGAGAGCTTGCATCGCGCGTGCCCTTGCCGTTACCGCAGGACTCAAGGGAACAACCACGCGCGTATCGAGAGGCTCCAGAAGATCTGATTGAACGTCCAGCAGCAAGGGAAATCGCGCCCGCGTGGCCTCGTTGCGATTTTTGTAAACAGCAAACTGGGGCATTAGAAGCTGCGAGCGTGATCGCCAAACGAGCTATTCTCATCGACATCGCGGTTATAAGCTTCAATAGCCGCTTCGTTCTCAGTCAGCCATCGGTCGCGTCTTCGAATGCGAAGTTGACCCGCCAGCGCCGCTTCCAGGGTTGCCGATAGATTAATGTCTTCGGCCCGCGCCTCATCGAGCAGCTCGGACTGGATTGAAACGTTGACTGCTTTTTTGGCGCCCATAATGAATAATCCGCATTGCGAATGCGCATAGTGTATGCGCATGAAGATCGAGGCGCAATATGACGTGAGGTTGATTTAGCGTGCAAGAGGAGATCCGGCAAGCCATTGAACCGGTTTAGGAAATCGGGATGTAGCGATAGCATGGGTTACACGATTTGATGGGCAAGGCCGGCACCGACCGCGAGGATCGCGGCGTTGTTCGGCCACGCAAGAATCTCGCCGCCGATGTCCGATCCCCTACGCGGGTGCGCCCAGGCTCGGGCAGATCCTCCAGTTCCAATCGAGTGAACTCTCGGCGCGGGAGTTCGGCCGCGCGCTTTCCTTGTCGCCCAGCGCCATCTCGAAGTGGCGCTGCGCGGTGCCCAACCCAGCAAGCGCACGCTCGGGACAGGCTTGACAACCTATCCCAAGTAGCCTGTAATGTCTGTCATGACAGAAAATACAGATATAAAGGATACAGTCCCGGTTGCGGTCCGGCAGTTTGTCTTGGAGTGGGGCAACTTGGGCGAGCGCTGGGGCGTGAATCGTTCGGTAAGTCAGATCCATGCGCTGCTGTATGCGTCCAAGCAACCGCTTGCGGCGGAAGAGATCGCGGATGCACTCGGGATCGCACGCTCCAATGTGTCGAACTCCCTGCGGGAACTGCAGACTTGGAATCTCATCCGGCCGGTTCCGGTACTGGGCGACCGGCGGACTTTCTACCAGGCCGAAACGGACCTTTGGACGCTGGTCTCCCGCATTGCAGCCGGACGCAAGGCCCGGGAACTCGATCCGGCAACAGCCGCTTTGCGCCAATGCGTGGAGATGTGCCGGGACGACAAGAGCGTGGATCCGGTGATACAGCTTCGACTTCGAGAGATGTTGGATTTCATCGAGCGCATCAGCCGGTGGTATGACCAGATGATTGCGCTGCCCCGGGCGACGATTGCGACGCTCATTAAATTGGGCGGCGGAATCGCGCGCTTGCTGGACCGTGGCGAAAGAAAGAGTAGGGCCCTCTCGTAGGGTCAAGATGCAACCCAAACCCGAAGCACGCATCATCGTTTTTGACGGCATTTGCCACGTGTGCACCGCGGGCGTCCGATTGTTGAGGCGGCTTCGCGTCGAACCGCCATTTCAGCTCATTCCCATGCAATCCGCCGCGGGAAAGGCGCTGTTGGTCGAATACGGTATTGATCCCGAAGATCCGGTGACGTTTCTTGTTTTGGATCAGGGCCAGCGATTCACAGAGTCCGACGCGTCGATTCATGTGATCGCCGCGGCGGGCGGCCTTTGGCGAATGATCCACATCGTGCGCCTCGTGCCTGGACGTTGGCGTGATGCGCTGTATAGGCTGCTGGCGCGGAACCGGTACCGCTGGTTTGGACGACGCAGTGCGTGCCACTTGCCACAGTAGATCATGCGCGTCGTCGTCATTGGAGGCTTGGGTAATTTTGGCGCACGAATCTGTCACCGGCTGGCCCAAGAGCCGGGGATTGAGGTCATCGCAACGAGCCGTCGGCCGACTTGCCAGGGTGGGTTCGTCAATACGGCGGCGCTCGATACGAGCGCCCCATCATTTGGCAAGGATCTTAAGGCTCTGGGTCCTGATCTAGTGATTCACTGCGCGGGGCCGTTCCAGGGTCAAGACTATCGCGTTGCATTGGCGAGCATGGGGTGCCACGCCCACTATATTGACATCGCGGACGGGCGAGAGTTTGTGACCGGGTTCGTCGGCGCGGTGGGATCTGCGGCGGAGGCTGCGGGGCGTTTTGCCATCACGGGGGCAAGTACTTTGCCGGCACGCTCTTCGGCGGTGGTCGATGATCTCAAGCAATCGCTGGCGCAGCTAAGTGCGATCGATATCGTCATTGCGCCGGGGCAGCATGCGCCGCGCGGTGCCGCCACAGTGGCCGGGGTTCTGGGCTACGCAGGACAGCCGTTTTTGTGGTGGCGAGAGGGCAAGTGGCGGAACGCCTATGGATGGCAAGAGCCTCAGCGCGCACAGCTTTCCTTCGGGTCTCGCTGGGCCGCCGCGTGTGATGGTACCCGATTTGGCATTGCTGCCGGCGCGATATCCCGGAGTTCAGACGGTCAGCTTCCGCGCCGCTCTCGAAGTATCCTTGCAACATTATGCGTTGTGGCTCTTCGCTCAATGCCGGCGAGTGGGGTTGAGCCTTCCTATAGCTCGCTGGGGAGCGCATTTCGATCGTGTCGGTACTTGGCTCAATTGGCTGGGTAGCGATACGGGCGGAATGAGGGTTCGTTTGGTTGGATTCGATGATACCGGCCAAGAGAAATGCCTCACGTGGGAACTGCTCGCCGAGAACAATCACGGTCCAGAGATTCCCTGCATGGCTGCCGTCATTCTTACTAATCGGCATCATCAAGGCTACGTCTTCCCGTCAGGCGCTCAAGTCTGCATGGGAATTCTCAAGCTATTCGATTTCCAACCGGAATTCGCTCGATGGGGCATCAAGACTCAGATCAGCGAGCGCATGACATGAGGCTGGCATCGATATGAGTAGTTGGTACCCCCTGATCAAATGGCTGCACATTGTTTCCTCGACCGTTTTGTTTGGCGCCGGCGCGGCCATTGCGTTCTTCTTTCTGCGGGCGCAGCGCTCCGGGGATTCGCGAATTATCGCGGCGGTCAGTCAGGACGTGGTGCTGGCCGACATGGTGTTCACTGCGACGGCCGTGGTGTTGCAACCGGTGACCGGTATTGCGCTGGCGTTGATGGTAGGGTACCCGCTGTCAACACCTTGGCTGGTATTGTCGATGGTGCTCTATGGTGTGGTCGGGTGTTGCTGGCTGCCGGTTGTGTGGCTGCAGATGCGAATGCGCGACCTGGCGGTTGATGCGACCCACCGTGGACAGCCACCACTCCCTGCACTGTACGAGATCCATTATCGCCGATGGTTTATGCTCGGGTGGCCGGCCTTCATCGGCGTGCTGATAATTTTCTATTTGATGGTGGCGAAACCAGTACTGTACGCGATGTAATGCCGCTCAATCTGGCGTGAGCTTTGCGTGAGTCGGTACTGCTTCATTATGCTTCGTGGTGCCAATTGCAACGGACGCCACGCGGTAAGTTATTGCGATCGCCGAGAAGTTGCACGCGATGGTCATGCTGGGTGAAGCGAACAGCCGCATGCGTGATTTCTTCGACATTCATGCGCTCTCGGAAAATCGCCACTTTGACGGAGATATCCTTGCGCGCGCCCTGCGGGCAACCTTTGAGCGCCGGCGCACACCAATCCCCGGATCTCTCCCACTTGCAATGACGCCCGCATTCGCCGCGCTGCGCGGGGCAGCGCGATACTCGAGCTCGCATGGATGCCCGGCGGGCCTTGGGTCGAGAGTTCGTCGCCTCTCTCGGGCACCGTAGCAAAAACGTAGCGCTTGATGCGTTTCCATGCGCTACGGTGCCTATTTCGAGTGAGGGCGGGCCTGCTAAGTGGTCGAGAAATAACACACAATGAAATCATCATTCCGGCTTGGAACCGGGGGGGCGGCGGTTCGAAGCCGTCCGGGCGCACTTAAATTAGGGACTTAGACGCGGTTCTTTTCAGTGCTGTGCTATTGACCAAATTGAACAGCGCAAATTCCGCGCCTCCGCGCGTTGCAGGACTGTCCACTATTTGACGTATAACGTTAGGCGTTATACGCTTTGCAAATGATTAAGGGGTTCCGGTGCAAAGATACTCGGACCTTGTTCGAGACCGGTAAATGCAAACGCTTTGCCAACGTGAACCGCGTTGCAACTCGCAAGCTGGCTCAGCTTGATGCTGCGCAGACATTGGAATTTTTGCGTTCGCCTCCCGGCAATCGACTGGAGACCCTAGCCGGAGGCCGAACCGGTCAATACAGCATTCGAATCAATGACCAATACCGCCTTTGCTTTCGCTGGACGGCAGAAGGGTCGACAGACGTTGAGATCGTGGATTACCACTAATGGTGAATGAGATGTTCAAGAATGGCATGCGACCAGTTCATCCGGGTGAAGTGCTTCTGGAGGATTTTCTCAAGCCGCTTGGCATGAGCGCCAATGCACTCGCCAAGGCACTGCGCGTGCCGGCGCCGCGGATCAACGACGTTGTGCGCGGGCGCCGTGGCGTGAGCGCGGACACCGCCATGAGACTCGCCCGCTATTTTGGCGGTGATGCACGCTCCTGGCTAAACCTTCAGACGGCCCATGACTTGCGCGTGGCGGAAATTAGCAACGCAAAGCGCGTCGCGCGCGAGGTTTCGCCGGCGACTACCTAGCTACGAACCAGGAGGTCGGATCACAATTGCCGCAAAACACGATCGAGGGAGGACCCCTGCGTCATCGACGTACAACCAGTCATTGGTTTATGGCCTCACATGGTTTTCATCGAGACCCCGATATTCCCAGCTGATATGCAAGCGTTTCTGAGTAATGACGAATACGCGGCCGTCCGACATCTCGTCGCCGTGCCCAATGCCGGAGACGTGATTGCGGGTACTGGAGGCTTGCGGAAGATTCGATGGACGGTTGCGGGAAGGGGCAGGCCTGGCGGCACTCGGGTGATCTACTATCACGTCGTCACCCAGGCTCAGATTCGGATGATTCTAATTTACCGGCAGGGAATCAAAGACGATCTGACGCCCAAAGAAAAGACGATATTGCGGAATCTAAGTGCGCAGGGGTGACCTTGGATAAGAAGCTCTTCAAGCGACTGGTGGAAAGCATGGGACAGATGGAGGAGATCGTGCGTGGAGTACGGCGCCCTCGCGCGGAGTTCTATGTGGATGCCGCGAAGGTGAATGAAATCCGCGCCATCACGGGCTCGAGCCAACCGAAGTTCGCGAAGCTTCTTCACGTGGATGTTGGAACGTTGCGCAACTGGGAGCAGGGACGGTGAGAGCCAACAGGGCCGGCGCAGGCTCTTTT
>JALYHU010000179.1 GCA_030776345.1 Pseudomonadota bacterium
CCGATCCCTTGCCGCACTCGCAGCGCTCACACTGCCCCCAGCGGCCGTCATTTTATGGTTCGCTTTGCGATCGGTGCGATCTACAGCGGAAGGACTGTTGAGATCGCCCGGCGAACCCGATCGAGTCCCCGCGTTGCCGTAGCTCTTACGCCACCGCGATTTGCATGCGCGGCAGATCACGGGCCTCTTGAAGCGATTCCCCGTGGTGGCGATTCTTGGGCGCGCGCACTCGGCCTTATCCGTCGAAGGTTCAAGTTGAAGCCTGATAGAGCTTTGCCATCCGCCGCGTATCTTTCGTCGGGCGTCCCTTGACTGTCTCGGGGCACGAGAAGTTATCTGTCCCCGGCGGAGCCATACCCCATGACGGAGCCATACCTATGACGGACAATACCCCCTTCCCCGCGCCGCCGATTCTGCGCGGCAGCGGGCCCCCCCGACGACGGGGACAACCCGGGCGATGAGCGCGACGACGAGAACGAGGCTCCCGTGGGGGAGGCAGACGACCGCACCGAGGCACCGGACGAGTTCGTGGTAGACGAGGAGCTCGATACCGACGACCAGGCCGACCGCAGGCGGGTCGGCATCGTTGAGGCGCTGGGATCGGACCGGCCACCCGGTAACGCTGACGCGGTAGAGAGCCCGTCGGGCCTCGCCTACGTGGACAACGATCTTGACGCGGCCGACGGTATCGAAGTGAATGACAGCCTCGAAGCGGACGATGATGACCGCGATGACCATGACGAACTCGACGCGGATTTCGACAACGAAAACGAGATCGAGGAGCAGCCATGAGATAGCATGTTACATCGCGCGCGGCGAAGCCCGGCCCGCCTACAAGCGAGCCTTCGATGAGTCGTGGTGCGGCACAGGCGGTCGCAGCCAGATTATGTCTGATATAGAATTCCCCTCAGTACTGTGACGGAGGGGGCTCCCCTGGCCGACAAATTTTCTGGTACGAGCTGATGACGACGGATACCGAAGCCGCTCGGAAATTCTATGCCGATGTGATCGGCTGGCGCGCGCAGGATTCAGGTGCGCCGGTTATGACTACACGGTTCTGACCGTGCAGGAGCGGGGCGTCGCGGGACTGATGGCGCTACCCGACGAGCTGCGCAAGGCGGGCCATCCTCTTTCTTGGGCGGGCTACGTTGCCGTGGAGGATGTCGATCGGACGGCCCAGCGGCTCGCCGAACTCGGCGGAACAGTCCATCGCCCCCCCACCGACGTGCCCGGCATCATCCGCTTCGCGGTGGTGGCCGATTCGCAGGGGGCCGGTTTCGTGCTCGCGAAACCGTTGGTCGCAACCCGGCGCCACCGCCGCCTCCCGGCACGCCCGGCACCGTCGGATGGCATGAGCTCTATGCCACCGACGCCACGGTGGCCTTCGCGTTATGAAAAAATGTTCGGCTGGACGAAAGCCGAGGCGATCGACATGGCCCCGATGGGTATCTATCAGTTATTCGCCAGCGGCGATACGACGGTCGGCGGCGGAATGATGAACAAGCCGGCGGTGGTCCCCGGTGCCGGGCTGGGGCTTTTAGTTCAATGTCGCGGCGATCGATGCCGCGGCGGCCCGGGTGGTTGCCGGCAAAGGGACGGTGCTCAATGGCCCCCACCGGGTCCCCGGCGGCCAATGGATCGTGCAGTGCAGGGATCCCCACGGCGCCGTGTTCGCGCTGGTCTCGCGGCAGAAATAACGACATCGAAGCGAGAGTTGCGGGTCTCGGCGGCGCCGCGAGAGCCTTGCGGCGCGGGCCGCCCGCCCGTGCCGAGCCGGCTACGCGAGGGACTGCGGGTGACCGGCCGGGGGGGCCGGGGGGCGGGGAGGCGCTCGCGCCGGGGGTTTACGAAAGTAACGTTTACTTTACACTACGCGCCACATTCAGGCCTCGAGGGTGAGAATCGCACGCATTCACCCGCAGGACGCCTTGCCCGCAGGCCACTAAAGGTCGACAAATACCGATGCGTTTAACGAAACTCAAGATTGCCGGCTTCAAGTCTTTCGTCGACCCGACGACGATCACCTTCCCGAGCAGCTTGACGGGCGTCGTGGGTCCGAACGGGTGCGGCAAGTCGAATATCATCGACGCCGTGCGCTGGGTCATGGGCGAGATTTCTGCGAAGCACTTGCGCGGCGAATCGATGGCGGATGTCATTTTCAACGGTTCCTCGGCGCGTAAACCCCTGGGGACCGCATCGGTGGAACTGGTGTTCGACAATGCGGAGGGCAAGATCGGCGGTGCCTACGCGAATTACAATGAAGTGGCGCTGCGCCGTGCGGTGAGCCGTGATGGGACATCGGATTACTTCATCAACGGCATGAAGGTGCGCCGCAAGGACATCACCCAGCTATTCCTCGGGACCGGACTGGGTTCGCGCAGCTACGCCATCATCGAGCAGGGAATGATTTCGCGCATCATCGAGGCGCGTCCCGATGATTTGCGTGCCTTCCTCGAGGAGGCCGCGGGTATTTCACGCTACAAAGAGCGCCGCCGCGAGACCGAGAATCGAATCGGACAGACGCGCGAGAATCTGGATCGCCTCAACGACTTGCGCGAGGAAGTCGACAAGCAGATTCGTCACCTGCAGCGCCAAGCCGCGACGGCTCGCCGCTACCAGACACTCAAGGAGGAGGAACGCAAACTGCAGGCGGAATTGTTGGCGTTGCGTCTGCAAAGCCTGGATGCGGAAGCCGGGGTGCGCGATTCGGCCACCCAACACTGTGAAACCGCCATGCACGCGGTACTTGCCGATCTGCGAGAAGCCGAGGCAGAGATCGAGCAGATTCGCGTCGATCAATCGTCCAAAGCCGACTCGCTGCGGACCATCCAAGCGCGGTTCTACGGCGCCGGCTCGGAGGTCGCGCGCATCGAACAGAGCATTCAGCACGCCCGCGAGTTGCGTCAGCGCCAAGCCGCCGATCTGGAGCAGGCGCAAGCTCAGGTGCAGGAGCTCAGCGGGGTCATACTGCGCGATCGCGCTCAGCTCGACAGCTTGGGCGCGGAATTGGCAACCATGGTCCCGCACCTCGACGCCAGGCACGAGGAGGAGCGCGGCGCTGACGAACTTCTGGTGCGTTGTGAGGAGTCGCTTGCGGCGTGGCAACGCGGTTGGGATCAGCATGCTCAGTCGGTTGCGCACAGGCAGCGCGAGACGCAAGTCGAACGCGCGCGCATCGAACAGCTCGAGAATCAGCAGCGCCGCCTGTTGCAGCAGCAGGAGCGGCAGGAGACTGAGCGTCTGGCTCTCGCGCAGATGCAACCGGCCATCGCGGTGGAGACATTGGCGGAACTGGCTGCCGTATCACGCGATGCCGGCCAAAAGGCGGCCAGCGAGCTCCAGGAATCGTTGGCCGAACTCGCGGTGACGCGCGATCGGGAACGCGAGCAAGCCCAGGCCCTCAACGCGTTGCGCGCCAAGTGGCAGCAGGCGCTGGGTTCGCAGGTATCGACCGAAGCCCTGCAACAGGCGGCCCTCGGCAAGGTGTCCGGCAAGGTGACCCAGTGGTTGAAGGCACAGTCGCTGGACCATCAGCCCCGGGTTGCGCAGCAACTGCGGGTCGACCGCGGCTGGGAGCGCGCCGTTGAAACCGTGTTGGGGTCTTATCTCGAGGCGGTCTGCGTCGATGGGTTGGATAGCGTCGCCGACCTGCTCGGCAGCTTCGACGGCGGTCATTTGGCGGTCGTCACCCTCGGCGAGCCGGGCGGCGATCAGGCCGGAGGCGCCGTGCCGGATGCGGCCTCGCTGCGGGCCAAAGTACAGGGCGCTGCAGTGTTGGGCTCCGTATTGTCGTCGGTATTCATCGCTGAAACACTCGGCGAGGCGTTGGGCCGCCGCCGCCGCCTCAGCGCCGGGCAATCGGTGGTCACGCGCGACGGTATCTGGCTGGGTCCCGACTGGCTGCGACTGTCACGCGATCAGGATCCCCACACCGGCGTAATCGAGCGCGAGGAGTCGCTGCGCGATATCCGTCTGCATGTTGCGCGGCTTGCGGACGAAGTGAAGGAGTCGGAACACAGGCTCGAACTCACGCGCGAACTGGTGCGCGAACACGAGGACCGCCGCGAGCGGCTGCAGACCGATGTCAATCGCCTGCACCGTGAGCACGTCGACCGGCGCGCCGCCTTGGACGCCGCCCAGGCGCGCACCGCGGACGCCACGCGGCGCTCGAGCGAACTCGAGACGGCACTGGCAGACGTGCGGGCAGAACTGGAACGCACGCAAACCGATGTTCGCGAGGCGCGCGGCCGGATGGAGACCGCCATCGAGGCGCTGGCCGCTCTGGAACCGGAACGCATGGAACTGGAACGGCAGCGGGAAAGGCTGCGCACCGAGCAGGGCGCTGCACGGACCGCCGCGCAGGCGGCGCACCAAGCGGCGCGCGATCTGGCGTTGCAGGTGGAATCGCGACGCTCGTCGCACGCCTCGCTCACCACGACGCTGGCGCGCGTCGAGAAGCAGCTCGAAGGGCTGGCGTTGCGCCGCGACGAACTGGCAACGCAGCTCGCGAACGGTGAGGCGCCCCTGGCCGCCTTGCACGTACAGATCGAAGCGGCGCTGCAGGTTCGCGCACAGGTCGAGACCGAACTGCAGGCGGCGAAAATCGCCAGCGATGAATTGGATGCTCTGCTGCGGGATCGCGAAGCGCACCACGGCACCATCGCGGAACGCCTCGAGACGGTCCGCGCAGCCCTGGACGATGCGCGCCTGGCGGCACAACAAGTACGCGTGCGGCGGGAAACCGTTGCGGAGCAGCTGGCCGCGACCGGTTTCGAACTGGCTGCGTTGCTCGAGCTGCTGGCGCCGGAAGCCACGGTCGAAGCCTGGGAGTCGCAGCTCGAGGAGACCAAGGGGAAGATCGAGCGCTTGGGTCAGGTGAATCTGGCGGCCATCGGTGAGTTCAAGGAACAGTCGGAACGGAAGGAATATCTCGATCGCCAGTGCAAAGACTTGACCGATGCATTGGAGACATTGGAATCGGCCATGCGGAAAATCGATCGGGAAACGCGGACCCGGTTTCAGGATACCTTCGATCGGGTCAACGCCGGCCTCAAAGAGAAGTTTCCGCGGCTGTTCGGCGGGGGCCACGCCTATTTGGAACTGGCCGGAGAAGAATCGGAAATGGCCGGCGTGTCCGTGATGGCCCGCCCCCCCGGCAAGCGCAACAGCACCATCAGCCAACTGTCGGGCGGAGAGAAAGCCTTGACCGCGGTGGCGTTGGTGTTCGCGATCTTCGATCTGAATCCGGCGCCTTTCTGCCTGTTGGACGAGGTGGATGCGCCGCTCGACGAAAACAACGTCGGTCGTTTCTGCGACATCGTGCGTGAAATGTCGCACAGCGTGCAGTTCATATTCATTACGCACAACAAGAGCACGATGGAACTCGCATCGCAGTTGGTGGGCGTCACCATGAATGAGCCCGGGGTGTCCCGGCTGGTGGCGGTGGACGTGGACGAGGCCGTGCGTATGGCGGCAATGTAGGTCTCGGTGGCTGAACTACGTTGGATCTTGGCGGGCTTGAGTGCATTGCTGCTTGCAGGGATCTGGTGGTGGGGTGTGCGGCGTTCGCGCCAGGCGCGTGGTAACGCCGAGCTGCGCGAGTCGAGCGGATCACCGGCTGAACCGGAGGTGGCGGCCGCGCCGCGTACCCTTGCGGGCACGCGCGATTGGGGCGTGCCCCCGTTCGAGCCGCTGAGCATTCGCACGGCCGACTTCGAGCAGGTGCAGATGCCGGATCTGCCCATGACGGCCCACGTCGGCTCGCTGGAGGAGACCGAGCTGGACTTTGCCGCCCACGGGGGCGAAGCCGGTCTCAGCGCGGCGCCGGCGGAGGAAGCGGCGCCCGCCCACGGCATGCAGCCCGTCGGCAACGCGAGCGATTCGCCCGCCGCGGCGGCGCCTTCTCGAGCCGCCGAGGGCGAGACGCAGCGCATCGTGACGCTGCGTGTATGTGCGGCCGACGAGGCGCGCTGGTCAGGAGCCGACCTCATGGCTGCGTTGGAGAACCACGGCCTGGCGTACGGCCGCTATCACGTGTTTCACCGCAAGCACAGCGACGGGCAAACCCTGTTTTGCGCGGCAAGCCTGGTCGAACCCGGCACATTCAACATTGCCCAGATGCCGCACGAGCAATACCGCGGCTTGACGCTGTTCGCGGTCATTCCGGGCCCGGCAGATCCATTGCACACGCTCGACGCGCTCATCGAGACCGCCGGGCAACTGGCCGAAGCGCTGCACGGCACGGTGCAGGATGCGAAAGGGATGCCGTTATCGCTCCAGCGCGTCGCAGCGCTGCGTGAGGATGTGGCCCGTTTTCAGGCCCAACTGACCGTGGCGTGACGGCCGTACTGACCGTGGCGTGACGAACGTGGAAAAGGCTGAGCGAAAGGCCGCCGCCCGGGCAGCTGAACTGCGCGATCTCTTGGAGCGCTACAACCACCGGTACCACGCGCTCGACGACCCGGAAGTGCCGGATGCCGAGTACGACAGGTTGATGCTGGAGCTGCGCGGCATCGAGACGCAGTACCCGACATTGCTCACGAAGGACTCGCCGACGCAGCGCGTGGGCGCGGCACCGGTTGCGGCGTTCGGAGCGGTGCGGCATCGCATTCCCATGCTGTCGCTCGACAACGCCTTCAGCGACGAGGACGTGCGCGATTTCGACCGGCGGATACGGGAACGCATCGGCAATGACCAGGCCGTCCGCTATTCGGCGGAGCCCAAGCTCGACGGCCTGGCGATCAGCGCGCTGTTCGAGAACGGCGTTTTCGTCCAGGGTGCCACTCGCGGGGACGGGGAGACGGGCGAGGACATCACGCAGAATCTGAAGACCATTGCGGCGCTGCCCATGAGGCTGCGCACGGCCGACGCCCCGCGGCTGCTCGAGGTGCGCGGGGAAGTGTTCATGCCTCTGGCGGGGTTCGAACGCTTCAATCGAGAGGCCCTGGCGCGCGGCGAGAAGAGCTATGTCAATCCGCGCAACGCAGCGGCCGGCAGTCTGCGCCAACTCGACTCGCGCATGACCGCGGCGCGTCCCCTGGATTTGTTCATCTATGGCGTGGGATACGTCGACGGTGCGGGTCTGCCCCAGCACCACGGGAATATGTTGAAACAGTTGCGCGGCTGGGGATTCAAGATCTGCCCCCAATCCCGCGTGGTGGACTCCATCGAGGGCTGCCTGGAGTACTACCGGGATATGGCCTTGGCGCGTCCGAAGTTGCCCTACCAGATCGATGGTGTCGTCTACAAAGTCGACGCTGCGGACCTGCAACGGCAATTGGGCTTCGTCTCGCGTGCGCCGCGCTGGGCCGTTGCCCACAAATTTCCGGCCGAAGAGGCATTGACGACGGTTCGTGGGATCGAGTTCCAGGTCGGACGCACGGGCGCTCTGACGCCGGTGGCACGATTGGAACCCGTTTTCGTGGGCGGCGTGACGGTAGGCAATGCAACCTTGCACAACATGGATGAAATGACACGCAAGGATGTGCGCGTGAGCGATACGGTCGTCATCCGCCGTGCCGGCGATGTGATACCGGAAGTCGTCCGCGTGATACCCGAGCGCCGCATTGCCGAAGCCAAAATGGCCGACCTACCCACGGTATGTCCGGTATGCGGCTCGCCGGTGGTTCGCGAAGGCGACCAAGCCGTCGCCCGCTGCAGCGGCGGCCGCACCTGCGCCGCGCAACGCCGCGAGGAGATCATCCACTTCGCATCACGGCGCGCAATGGACATCCAGGGCCTCGGCGAAAAACTCGTGAGCCAGCTGGTCGAACGCGATTGGGTGAAATCGCCGGCGGATCTGTTCGATCTGCAGGCAGCGCAATTGGCGACGCTGGAACGCCTGGGCGAGAAATCCGCACACAAGTTGCAGGCGGCGATAGCTGCGGCAAAGCACACGACGTTGCCGCGGTTTCTGTACGCGCTGGGAATACGCGACGTGGGCGAAGCCACGGCCCTGGGGTTGGCGCAGCATTTCGGCGACGTGCAGTCATTGCGGAGCGCTGCGGCGGAGGAGGTGCAGCGCGTCCCGGACGTAGGCCCGGTGGTGGCGCGCAACGTAGCGGCCTATTTTGCCGATCCGCAGAACACGGCCATCGTCGATCGGTTGCTGGCGTGCGGGATCGTCTGGCCCGCAGTGCAGCGGCAGGAAACGCGCGGCGAACTGGCGGGCAAGACATTCGTGTTGACGGGAACGCTTGGAACGCTGACGCGCGACGCGTCGCAGGAGGCCATCCTGTCGCGCGGCGGCAAGGTCAGCGGCAGCGTTTCGAAGAAGACCCACTACGTGGTGGCGGGCGCGGACGCCGGTTCGAAGCTCAAGAAAGCGCGGGAGCTGGGAATCGTCATTCTCGACGAGCCCGCATTCCTCGAGATGCTGAAAGAGTAGCGGGCCCTCGC
>JALYHU010000180.1 GCA_030776345.1 Pseudomonadota bacterium
ACGAGGAAGGCACCTTGAGTCAAGATGAAATTGTGCAGTTGGTTCGCAACGGCTTCCTGGTGGCCTGGCTCGACGAGGCGCGACGCGGTGCCTACCTCGAGCGCCTGCAGAAGCACGTGGACCAAGCCGCATGAAGCTAGCGGGAATCGACGGCAACGCCCACATGCACACCGAAGTCAGGCGAGGCGAAGTAAATCGCTTTTTCCTGGAAGCCGATGCTGAAGCTCGACGTCGCAGCGACTCTATAGCGGATCGTCACCGTCAGCGGCATCCCGACGCGAGCCAGCGGAATCAGCTGGCTATCCTTGTACGCCGGCGCATTGGCGTAGATTTGAAACCGGGCATCGCAGCGGTCGGTGATTTCAAGGCCAATTCCGCCGCTGCCGAAGGGAAGGCTCGTTTTCTGTTGCTGCTGAAGTATCTGGCCCGTGCCGTTGAAGCTGTAGCCGACGGAGGCGTAGAGCGTCAGCCGGCGAAAAGCGTGCTCGAGGGGGAGACCGCCATCGAGCCAAACGGCGCCTCCCGCAGCGCCGTTGCCCGAAAGATTGCTCGCACTGCCGGTGGGCAGTTTGAACATCGCGCGCGCAGCCACGCGATCAGCGAGCTGGTAGCCCGTGGTGAATTGGATGTCTGCGAACGCAGCGCTGCCGTGCCTGACGTCCAACGTCGTGCGGCCGTCGCGCGTATAGACGTATCGATAGCGATCGTTGGGCGCCCGTTGGCGCCCCCCGTTCGGCAGACCCCAGAATCGATGCCAGTCCTGGATGATGGGGTCGAGAATCCCTCCCCCTTGCATCAGCAGCGGCACGAACACACCGAGATCCCAATCCCTGGCCACCCCGTAGCGCAAGTCATAAGACAGTTGTGCGGCTTCACCGTCGATGAGGATTGCCTCCGACCCAATCGCCTTGGTTCCATATTCGTTCGCGTCGTCCAGATCGAACCGCTGCCTCCACGTACCGGCAGCCTGCACATCAGGCCGCCCCTGCGCAGGGATGGCAAAGCCCCGCACCAGCGCCCCCAATTGAACCGGGGGCGGTTCGTCGGCAAGCGCGGTCAGCGCTACGGTGAAGCCAAGAACAAGAATAAGAACAACAAGTCGAGGCATGATTCGCCTTCGCCCTTACGTATTCGACACTACCCCATCGGCGCCGCAAAGCAGCACTGGCCACGGGGTCATCCGCCACGCGCCGCGGCGAGCGTGCCGCAGCTCCCCGCCCCCATCGCCCGTAACGGCGAAACGAAGGTCCACTATTATTCTATTCGACATCCCTCTGGACATTCATCGCCGCCCCGATTCGGGACACTCCCCGAGCACACTCCTAAGATGCTCGCCCAATAATAGTGCAGTCGTCCGCCGGTAAGTAAAAATCCCCAACCCATATCGGCCGCCGCAGCGTCCAGCCGCGCCAAAACGACTTGGCATCCCTCTTGCTTATATTAAAGCAATGTGCAAGGAGGATCGCATAATGAGCCGGTTGATATTTGCTGCGACAATGCTCAGCCTGACGGTCATCCCGGGATACGCGAACTCGCCTCATCCGCAGAAAGTCGTGCGCGCGATGCCGGCTGTCGAGCCGGGGGCCGATGCCCTGGGCATGACCTCAGTCCACCCAATCCCCGTGACTGCTGTTGTGACCGAGGTGCCGATCGAGAAGGCAGCCCAGAAATTGCCGGGACATCCTCTGACGTCCGTCGTCGTGACTCAGTGCAATCTGATCGTGGCAGTGTACATGACGATGCCGGACGGCCGCCTGCTGCGATACGACCACAGTGCGTCCATTTCGGTTGACCAGCTCCTCGACATGGCCTACACCGCCTCGCGCAGCGAGCGCGTCGAGGTGTCTTGTAATGACACCGGAGCCGTGGGCTACGAGCAACACGATCCGGTGTGAATGCTCCCATGTCTACGGAACACTTCGCGGCATCGCGCCCGCTAGTTCAGCGCCGGCTAGTGGGGGGCGACGGTCGTGTCGATCGTGATCCCGGCCATCAAGGTTAGGGTCACCGGTGTCTTGCCCGCGATTTCGAGAAGGCGCTGGCTTTGTTCGGCGGTGAGCGGCTTGGAAAATGAGAGCCGCCGATCGATGTGCCCCTTCTGATCCTCACTCACCGTGTAGCGTAGGCCGACGGTGATTTTGCCCAATTCCCAGCCCTTTCGGCCGGCATACATGCGCAGCGTAATCGACGTGCAGGCACCGAGACTTGCGAGGAGCAACTCGTAGGGCGCGGCACCGGAATCGCTGCCTCCGCGCGCGACGGGCTCGTCGGCTGTCAATCGATGGTGGCCGGAGACGATCTGCTGCGCGTATTGGAATTCACTGATGACCGTCACGTGCGCCATGGGATCTCCTTATTCGGCTTTGCCGCGTACGAGCCTGCAGCGATGAATATTATCACGCATGGTCAGGCGACGCCTCTGGCCGCCCGCCGGCTGCCAACCCGATGCTACTCTTCGTCCTCCAATCGCTCAGCATCCTCCGGTTGCTCGGCATCGGTAAGCGCCGTAAAGAAGCTCTCGTCCACGGGCTTGTTCGCAAGTATCTCCTCGCGAGTCAGACCGTCCACTTCGTGCGGGAACACCAACCATTGATCCGTGGCCTGAACGTAGTAGTCCGGGACCAACGAGCTGCGATTCCGAGCAGGTTTGAAGTAAGCGGTCGCGATACGGATTTGTCCCGGGAGATTGCGGCGGCAGCGGCGGCGCAGCTCGGCGATCACCGCCTCGAGGCTGCGCCCCGAGTCGAACACGTCGTCGATCAGCAGCAATCGATCTTCGGCGTTGAGCATGGATACCAGATAATCGAGGGCGTGGACGCGCACGGTCTTGGCCTGCTGATCCATTCCCAGGTAGGATGAAGTCCGGATTGGAATGTGGTCGCATTCGATTCCGTTGTACTCGAGAATCTCCTGTACGGCGATGCCGATCGGCGCTCCGCCCCGCCAGACTCCGACCAGGAAAGACGGCCGAAAGCCGCTGCGCACGACCTGGAGGCCGAGCTCGATCGAGTCCCGCAACAGGGATTCGGCCGAAATGAAAATCTTCTCCGACGGATCAGGCGTCATGATGTGTCTCTGCAGCGGGCTTTTTGGGCTGCGAATCATGCAGAGTATGCCGCAAGACCACAAGGTATGATCAGCCGATGACTTCGGTGCAAGATCATTACAGTACGCACCTCGCGCCCATCTATGTCTGGATGGCCGGCGGCCTCGAAGCCGCCATCGCCCGAGGCGCAACCGAGATCGCCGCCATTCTCCCGGACCTGGCTACGGGCGACTCGGCGGTCGATCTCGGTACCGGATTCGGAATGCACGCCATTCCATTGGCCCGCCGCGGCTGTACGGTTCTCGCCGTCGACACGTGCTCGCTACTCCTGCAACAGTTGACAGAGCACGCCACAGGGCTGCCCGTGACCACGGTGGAGGACGATTTGTTGTCGTTCCAAAAGCACCTGGACAAACCGGCCGACGCCATCTTGTGCATGGGCGACACCTTGACTCATTTGCCCAACCCGTCAGCCGTCACCACCTTGTTCCGCCTCGGCGCCCAATCACTGCGTCCGGGCGGCAAGCTGATCGCAACGTTTCGAGATTACACCGCACCCCTGCAAGGGGGAGCGCGCTTCATCCCCGTCAAGAGCGATGCCGACCGCGTCCTCACTTGCTTCCTGGAGTACGGTTCCGACACGGTCGACGTTCATGACGTGCTGCACGAACGGGTGGGACAGGCCTGGCATCTGCGAGTGGGCGTGTATCGAAAACTCAGGCTGTCGCCGCAGTGGGTTTCCTCGCAACTCCAAGCCGAGGGATTTTCCGTCGTGACCGAGCCGGGGCTCGCGGGTATGGTCCGGATTGTCGCGACAAAGGAGTGAACGGGCGTTCCTTTCAAATGGAGCGCCGGTGGAGCAGCAAATAGGCTGCCGGCAGAACGAGCATCGACAGCAGCGGCGCGGTAATCATGCCCCCGACCATGGGAGCTGCGATCCTGCGCATGACCTCGGAGCCCGTGCCACCGCCGAACATGATGGGCAGGAGGCCGGCCATGATGACCGTGACCGTCATTGCTTTCGGCCGCACGCGCAGCACCGCGCCCTCCTCGATCGCTTCGATCAAATCGGTTTCGGTGATGAAATGATCGGCCGCCCGGCGCTTGGCGATGGCGTGGTCGAGATAGATCAACATGACGATGCCGAATTCTGCGGACACTCCCGCGAGCGCGATGAATCCGATCGCGGAGGCGATCGACAGGTTGTAGCCGAGCGAAAACAGCAGCCACGATCCACCGATGAGCGCGAACGGCAGTGTGACCATGATCAGCAGCGCGGCGGTGACACGGCGAAAGGTGAGGTACAGCAGTACGAAGATGATCGCGAGCGTACCGGGCACGACCAGCGTCAGTTTCTTCGTTGCACGCTGCAGATACTCGAACTGACCCGACCACGTGATCGAATATCCGGGCGGCAGCGTAACGCGCTCGGCGACGAGCTGCTGTGCCTGGCGCACATACCCCCCGAGATCCTGCCCATCGACGTCCACATAAACCCACCCGTTGAGGCGCGCATTTTCGCTTCGGATCTGGGGCGGCCCGTCGGTGACGACGAGGTCGGCGACGGCGCCGAGCGTGGTGGTCGCGCCCGCTTCGGTGACGATCGGCAGTACGCCGAGTTTCTCGACCGAATCGCGCAGTTCGCGCGGAAATCGGATGTTGATCGGGAAGCGCTGCAAGCCCTCCACGGTCTCGCCGACGTTCTCGCCGCCGACGGCGAGAGCGACGAATTGCTGAACGTCCGCCACCGTGAGGCCCACGCGTGCGGCGCGCACGCGGTCGATGCGCACCTCGATATAGCGGCCACCTCGTACACGCTCGGCGTAGGCCGACCGCGTGCCGGGGACCTGGCGGAGGGCCGATTCGATTTGACTACCGATCCGCTCAATGATTTTCGAGTCGGGGCCGGCAATCTTGACGCCCACCGGGCTCTTGATGCCCGTCGAGAGCATGTCGATCCGGTTGCGGATCGGCTGGACCCACAGATTGGACAGGCCGGGTATTTGCAGGGCGCTGTTCATTTTGTCGATCAACTCCTCCTGAGTCATGCCGCTCGGCCATCGGGACTGGGGTTTGAACCGTATCGTGGTTTCGAACATCTCGAGCCCCGCCGGATCGGTCGCCGTTTCGGCGCGGCCCACTTTGCCGAATACTCGCTCAACTTCCGGAAATTGCATCAGTACCTTGTCGGTCTGCTGAAGCAGCCGGGAGGTCTTGTCGGCGGACAATCCAGGCAACGCGGAGGGCATGTACAGCAGGTCGCCCTCCACCAGGGGCGGCATGAACTCGCTGCCGAGTTGCGTGAGCGGCACGATGGCGGCGACCGTCAACAGCGCGGATGAAAACAGCGTCATCTTCGGATGCCGCAGCACGAAATCGAGCAGCGGCCGGTACAAGAAGACCAGGAGACGATTGACCGGGTTGCCGTGCTCATCCGGTATGCGGCCGCGGACGAAGTAGTACATCAGTACGGGAATGAGCGTCACCGACAGCCCCGCCGCAGCGGCCATCGAGTACGTCTTGGTGAATGCCAGCGGCCCAAACAACTTGCCTTCCTGGGCTTCGAGCGTGAAGACCGGCACGAAGCTCAAAGTAATCAGGAGCAGGCTGAAGAACAAGGCCGGACCGACTTCCGCAGCCGCCTCGGCGATCAGTTGCATGTGCTCGGCGGCAGTCGGCCGCCGGTCTGGGTTCTCGTGATTCCATGCTTCGAGATGCTTGTGCGCGTTCTCGATCATGACCACGGCGGCATCGACCATGGCACCGATCGCGATGGCGATGCCGCCCAACGACATGATGTTGGCATTGACGCCCTGCCAGTTCATGAGCGTGAACGCGGCGAGGATGCCAAGCGGCAGGCTGACAACGGCAACGAACGCCGAACGCAGGTGGAACAGGAAAAGGCCGCAGACCAGCGTGACGACGATGAATTCCTCGATGAGCCGGTCGCGCAATGTCGCAACCGATCGGTGAATCAACTCCGACCGGTCATAAGTCGGGACGATCTCCACCCCCGCCGGAAGACTGGCCTCGAGGCTGGCAATCTTCGCTTTGACCGCATCAATCGTTTCCAGCGCATTTTTGCCGGCGCGCATGACGATGACCCCGCCAACCGCCTCACCCTTGCCATCCAGTTCCGAAATACCGCGGCGAAGTTCGGGACCCATTTGGATACGTGCGACATCCCCCAGCAGGATCGGTGTACCGCCGCTGCCTAAACCCACCGGAACATTGCGGAAGTCCTCGAGGCTTTTGAGATAGCCGGTCGCGCGTACTGCGTAATCGGCCTCGCCCAATTCGAGTACCGAGCCGCCCGCCTCGTTGTTGGAGTTGCGCAGCGCCTCCTTGACGCGACCCACGGTTATGCCGAGCCCACGCAGCCGATCGGGGTCCAACACTACTTGGTACTGTCTGACGAGACCGCCGACGCTTGCCACCTCCGCGACGTTCGGCACGCTCTTCAGTTCATACTTCAAAAACCAGTCCTGCAGTGCGCGAAGCTGGGAGATATCGAAGTGGCCGCCGTGGTCGACCAGCGCGTATTCATAAATCCAGCCGACGCCCGTGCCATCGGGCCCCAAGGTCGGCTTTGCCGACGGAGGGAGCTTTCCCGCGGCCTGGCTCAAGTATTCCAGCACTCGCGAGCGTGCCCAGTAGAGATCCGTCTTGTCGTCGAAGATGACATACACGTAAGAGTCGCCGAAGAACGAGTAGCCGCGCACGGTGCGCGCACCCGGCACCGACAACAGCGTGGTGGTGAGCGGATACGTCACCTGATCCTCCACCACCTGGGGTGCTTGCCCGGCGAATTCGGTGCGAACGATCACCTGCGTGTCGGAGAGGTCCGGCAACGCGTCGAGCGGGGTCGAGAGCATCGCATGGATCCCCCAGGCCGCGAGCAGTGCATTGGCCATCAGCACCAAGAAGCGATTCTGGATCGACCAGTGGATGAGGGAGGCCAGCATGTCAATGTGCCTCGCCGCTAAAGTCGCCGAACGCGCTGCGTAGATTGGCCTCCGAGTCGATGAGGAACTGTCCCGACGCAACGACGCGTCGTCCGAATTCAATCCCCTCCAGAATCTCCGAGCGGCCGTCGTGCTCGGCCCCGATGTACACGACCGCCGGGCGAAAGTGGGTGGCATCCTCGGCAACGATCACGATGCTGCGCGTGCCCGTCTTGATCACCGCCTCGGTCGGCACGGTCAACACGGATTCTTGCGCGGGCCCACGCAAATGGGCCGTCGCAAACATACCGGGCCGCAGACGCTCGCCCGGGTTGTTCAATACCACCCGGACTTTCAACGTTCGCGTGGCTTGCGTGAGTTCCGGATACAGATAGTCGACCTTTCCCTCGAAGCGCTCCCCAGGCAATGCCGCGACTTCGGCCAGCGCCGGACTCCCCTTCTCGACCCACGCAATCTGTGCCTCCGGCACTTCGGCAATCATCCAAACGCTGCTCAGGTTGGCGAGCTGAAACAGTGTCGCACCGGGCTCCACGGCAGCGCCTTGGCGAGCGCCCAGTGTCATCACGTACCCGTCGAAGGGCGCGTAGTAGCGGATGCGCCGCTCCACCTGGCCCTCCTTTTCAACGCGGGCAATCTGCGCTCGCGATAGGCCGAACAAATCCAGCCGGCGGCGTGCCGCCTCGATCAATGTCGTATCCTTGGAACGGTGTGCGATCAGAAGCTCCTGCTGCGTGGCGAGCAGATCGGGCGAATAGACGCCTGCGAGCAGCTGCCCTCGGCGAACTGCATCACCGACCGCCCGTACCTCGAGTCGCTCGACCCAGCCGGGCGCACGCACCTGAATGGCCTCGATGCGATGTTCATCCACTGCCACGAACCCGACAGTATCGACTACGCGAGCGACATCGCTCCGGTCGACGGTTGCAAGACGGATTCCCAAGCTCTGCACGACGCGCGGGTCGATCTCGATGCTGCCCGCGGGTGCGCCGCTGTCGCCACTCGCCGGGCGGTCGGCATGCTTCGGCACCAACTGCATATCCATGAATGGAGATTTGCCCGGCTTGTCGAAATGCTGGGCGGGGTGCATCGGGTCGTACCAGTAACTCGGCGCCTCTGGGGTGGCGGCCGGTTTGGCCCGGAGAGCGTCATGATGGCGTATCAGAATGACGGCCGCGATCGCGATCAAGGCTGCCGAACCGATGACCGCGGCAATCTTGGTACGGCGGTTCATGGCACGTCTCCGTCCGGAATGCGAGCTGCGCTCCAGTAATCGAGCCTAACCTGCGCGCGCGCCGATTCGACGACCAGGGCAAGACGTTGTAGCCGCACATCGAGAAGGCCGCGGCGCGCGAGAAGTATCGTATCGAAACTGCCGCGTCCCGCCTGATACGCGCTGCGCGCCGTCTCGACGCGACGCTCGGCATCGGGGATGATGGACGCGTCGAAGTCGTCGACCCGTTCCGCGTAATGCCGCCGATCCACGTAGTCTTGATTCACCTCTGCGTGCAACTCTCGCAGCAGGTCCCGTTTGCGATCTTCGCTGGCATGGAACTGTTCGAGCGCGGCGGCGAGCCCGCGATCCTGCCGGTTCCTGGTGAAGTAAGGAAGTCCCACCTTGAATTGGATGCCGACGAAGTCCGCAAAGTCACGCCGGTAGGCGTAGTACACCTCCACCGAATAGTCCGGCTTGTACGATTGACGCGCCAGCGCGACTTCGATGGTCGAGGCCTCGATGTGCTTATCGAGCGTACCGATCACCGGATGACGGTCGGCGCCCGCCATCAAGCCCGGCAGCGGGGTCAGGACTGCCGGCATCGTGAGCGACTCTGCAATCGGGCGCTGTGCGGCATCGCCGATCCAGCGTGCCAAACCGGCACGCGCGCGCAAGACGTGGTGTAGCCAGTCATGCGCCTTATCAGCCATCACACCCGCATCGACTTTCGCCGCCAGCCATTCGGCCTGTGCCGCCTTGCCGCTGCCGTAGTCTTTTTCCAGCGACTGCACTTGCAATGCGGCTTCGTCTACCAGACCGCGGGCGAGTCTGAGGCTTTGTTCGGCCTCGTATACATCGAGCCATGACAGCGAGGCGTCCCGGCGCACCAGACGTTGCTCATTGTCGAGCGCGGCGCGGTCCGCATCGGCGTCGAGTTGCTTGCGGGCGCCCTGCAACCGGCGCTTCTCGGCACGCGGAAACTCCTGACTCAGACCGACGGTGAATTCCGTAAAATTATCGCGGCGGGTGCTGAACGCTTCCGCCGTGTCGATCGGCAGCTCTTTGATCCCGCCCGCGAGCTGCGGATCGGGTAACTGCGAGGCGGCAATCGCCTGCTGATCCTCCGCCTGAATCGTCGCCCGGCGACCGCTCAACGAGGGTTGATCGACGATCGCCAAGCGCGCGGCCTCTTCTAGGGTCAGCGGCGCCTGGGGATCGGACCCTGCCTGTGTGACATGGGAATCGGCGAGGTTTAACAGCAAAATGCATGACAAGACAGCAACAGGATGGCGATGTGCACCCCATCGCGGACAGCGCAGCCCTTGCGCGCGTGCGCCTGCACCTGCGCCTGCGCCTGCGCCTGCGAATGAACGAAACATGTCTATTCTCCAAAAGCTCGAACGGGTCCAGGACGGCGGCAAAATGCATGCGCGCGATCACGAAGGCGACTACAAAGTCGCCGATTCCGCTGTTGAGACGGAACTAGACGGGCTTTAGAGAATGGGCGGGCGGATGAGCGGCGAGTCGCCGCGGGAGGAGAAATGCGCGGTGCGAAACTGTGCCACCGTCACCGTGCTACCGCGCCAAACCGGCACGGCTGGCGACACCGCAGCGGACAAAGTAGGGGCGGTGCAAACCTCATCACAGCAGCTCGACGACGAATGAGATTTGCTTGGGCAGCAGGACTTGTGTGCAACAGCCGGGGGGTGGTCCGCCGCGGAAGCTGCGCAGTCCGATGACATCGGTGACGCATTCGCGAAGGCCATGAACGACCCTTGAAGGCCCACGGCCAGCATCACAATCAATGCAACGAGCTGTCGTTTCACACGGGCATTTTATCACGAATCGGGCGCGCGGCGCGAACGTGCGACACGCTAGAGGTATCCCAGCAGGTGCAGTGAGAATTTCGCGGCTGCGTGCGCCGCAATCGGGCCGAGCCGCAGATAGTCGTCATTGGGCGCTTCCTGCGCGACGTTGCTCCCCGCGCGCACGATCAAATAAGGTACGCCCAGCGCCTCGCAGACATGCCCCAGCGGCGCCGATTCCATTTCCATGATATCGGTATGGAACACGCTGCGCAGCTGATCGATGCGCTGCTGCGTGACGCCGAACAGATCCGATGACGAGACCACGCCGCGCCGCGCTTTGACCGCATAGGTCGAGCCGTCCGCGGTGACATCAGGACCTGCGTAGGTCGCGATCGCGGCGTCCGCCTTGACGAGCAGTGATTGCGGCGGCGAAAAGGCGTTTTCCACTTCATTGCCGTTCACCGGCCCAGTCATCGCCCGAAACACCATGCCGTCTTGTGTCAAGCTACCGTAATCGTGTTCGTAGGTGGTGGTCGCAACGATGACATCACCCGTGCGCAATTCAGGGTTGATGCGCGCGCCCGTGCCGCTCATCAATACCAGCCGCGGCTTGAACCGCGTGATGAACAATGTGCTCGTCATGCCGGTAAAGGTCTTGCCAATCCCGGTAATCGCCACGACGACGTTCTGACCCTTGAGCTTGCCGCGGTAGTAAGGGATGCCCCATAGCGTGTGCTTCGGGGGATTCCCCAGTGCCGCGGTGAACACCGTGATCTCCTGCGGTACGGCGCCGAGGATCACGATGACGTCCTTGGGCTTGTAATACGTAGGTGTGGACGGCGCCTCCTTCGCGGACACCGCGCCGGCCAGCAAAATGTAGCTCATCACGAGCCAAGCTTTCACTTTCAATTGATATCTCCTCGAGCCGCTGCCAATGAACCGGCGAGCCGGGTTACGCCTATACCATGGCGGCGGCCAGGCGATTGACCGCCTCGATCAGGCGCGGGACCTCGGCCGTGGTGAGACGGCCCGCATCGACTACGCGGCGCCCATTGATGAAACTGTAGTCCACGCTGCCGATGCCGCACAGCACGAGCGCAGCAACGGGGTCGTTAAGGGCGCCGGCCACTTCGGGGCGGTCGACGTCGATGCAGATGAAGTCTGCCGCCATGCCGGGCCCCAAGCTACCGATGTCATCCCTTCCCAGCACTCGAGCGCCGCCCAGAGTGGCAATCTCGAGAGCCTCGCGCGCCGTCATTGCCGCGGCGTCCAGATCTCGCACCCGCGCCGACAAAAAAGCCTGACGGGCTTCGTGGAACAGATTGGTTGCATCGTTGGACGCCGCGCCGTCGGTGCCGAGCCCTACCGCCACGCCGGCTCGACGCAGCTTTCGCACCGGGGCGAAACCCGAAGCCAATCGCATGTTGCTGCAGGGGCAGTGCGCCACACCCGTCCCGCTGCGCGAAAACTGCGCGATCGCGGCGTCGTCCAGCCACACGCAGTGGGCGTGCCAGACATCCGAGCCAAGCCATCCGACAGATTCGGCGTAGTCGCCGGGCGTCTTGCCGAAGGTTGCCACACTATGGTCGACGTCGCGTTTACATTCGGCCAAGTGCGTGTGCAATCGGACGCCCGGGTAGCTTCGCGCCAGTGCCGCCGATTCGCGCATCAATGCAGGCGATACGGTAAACGGAGAACACGGCGCGAGCGTCATGCGGATCATGGAGTAGCGGGCATTGTCATGCCACGTCTCTATCAATCGCTGGCTGTCGCGGAGAATGGCCGGCTCTCTTTCGACCACCGAGTCGGGCGGCAATCCGCCCTGGCTCTCGCCGACGCTCATGCTGCCGCGGCTCGCGTGAAAACGCAGGCCCATCTCCTGCACGGCGCGAATCTCACCGTCGAGCGTTGCATCATTGGGAAACATGTAGAGGTGATCGCTCGCGGTGGTGCAGCCGGAGAGCATCAATTCGGCCGCGCACATCTGCGCGCTGGCGCGCACACCGTCGGCGGTCAGCCGAGCCCATATCGGATATAGAGTTTTGAGCCAATCAAAGAGATCCGCATTCTGTGCAGCCGGGATCGCGCGCGTCAGCGTTTGGTAAAAGTGATGGTGGGTGTTCACCAAGCCGGGCATCACCACATGACGCCCCTCGAGGTCCAGAACGACGTCCGCGGTCGTGGGCAGGTCCGCAGCACGGCCTGCCTGCACGATCACGCCATCGTGCACCAGAAGGGCCGAGTCCTTGATCTCCTCACGCGCGGCATTCATGGTTACGAGCGTGTGGATATTCCGCACCAATAACGACTTCATTGCCGCTCGCCCGGTAGTGCAATATTGAGCAGCAGCGCGCACATGCCGCCGGTGGCAATACCGGACGACAGGGCGTTGCGCAGCATCATGGGAAGAGCTTGCGTGATCTGCGGCACGAAACTCACCCCCAAGCCCAATCCAAGAGACGCCGCGAGAATGACGGCGTTGCGGCGGTTCATTTGAACTTGCGAGAGTATTCTAATTCCGGATGCCGCGACCATGCCGAAGAGTATCAGCGTCGCACCCCCGAGCGCGGACGGCGGCAGGGCTTGGACCACCACACCCACCGCGGGGACCAAGCCAAGCAACATCAGGATGCCGCCGATGTACAGGCCGACATAGCGGCTGCCGACTCCGGTGAGTTGGATGACACCGTTGTTCTGCGCAAACGTGGTACTCGGAAAGGAATTCAGGCAGGCGCCCAGGACGGAGTTGATGCCGTCGGCGAGCAGGCCCCCGCGCAGCCGGCTGAAGTAAACGGGACCCGCGATTGGTTGACCCGTGAGCGACGAGGTGGCCGTCAAATCGCCGATCGACTCCATGACCGTGATGAGGTACATGAAAAGAAACGGCAGGAAGGCGGAGATGTCGAAACTCAACCCGAAGCGAAACGGCGATGGCAGAGTGATCGGCGGCGCGGCGCGCATGGCGCTCAAATCCAGACGCCCCAACAGCGCGGCGGCGACATAACCCGCCAGCAGACCCAAAACCACGGACAGCATACGAAGGCGCGGCGAACCACTGGTGTTGAAAACGAGTATCACGACCATCACGAGCGCGGCCAAACCCAGGTTCGCCGGGCTGCCGAAGCTGCCGTCCGCGCGTGCCCCGTAGCCGCCGCCCACGCTGACCATGCCGACTTGGATCAAGGTCAGTCCGATCAGTAAAACGACGGTGCCCGTCACCACCGGCGTGATCACAGCGCTCGCCAGCTGTATGAAGCGACTGGCCACGATTACGATCAGTGCACCGCCGAGGCACAGCCCGAAAATTCCGCCGAGTGCCTGCGTCGCGGTCGCTCCCGCGGCCATCGCGGACCCTGCAACCGAAATAATCGGGGCGATGAACGTGAAACTCGTTCCCTGAATGCTGAGCAGTCCCGAACCGATGGGTCCCAGCCGCGACGTCTGCAGGATGGTTGCAGCGCCCGAGACGAACAAAGACATACTCACCAGGTATGCCGTATCCGCGGCACTCAGCTCGAGTGCACCGGCGATGAGCAGGGGCGGCGTAATCATGCCGACGAACACCGCAAACACGTGCTGTAGAGCGACGAACAGCGTTTCACGCAGCGGCGGACGGACGTCCAGCCCGTAGAGAAGATCCGTAACCGGCTGGTCGGAGCTCGCGGTGGGGACTTCTACACTCACGGTGCCGGCGGCGTGTGCTCGCGATAAATCGCCCACTTGGCGACGATTTCATCGACCACCACCGAACCCACCCGATACGCCGCCTCGACCGATGCATCGAGGCCGGCATAGCCCGCATTCTCTTTGAGCAGATGCTCGGCCGCGGTCATGCCCGGCGGCTGCATGGTGTAATTGCTGGCAGTTCGCAGCACCATGACTCGTTCCTTGTCGACCTTGCCGCTGGCATGCAAATAAGTCAGCGACTGGAACGTTCCCGTGTCCTCCATCGCGGACGTCACGAACCGGCCCTTGCCGTCGGTCCAATACTCGACCCAGCGGCTGGCCCATTCATTGAGAATCTTTCCATGCCAAAAGGTCATGGCCGCGAGGGTGTCGCCCTTGAGGACAAATGGTGGTCTCAACGCATTCGGATAGCCCGAGAAGTGCGAACGCTCTTCTTGCAATCCCGGACTGTCCTCGAGCTTGACGCCCCGCGTCAGCCCGAAGGCCCATTCCGTCAGCCGCGGATTCAGTTGCAACATCTCGCCCGTGGGTTGTGGTTTGTTCGGGTCATAGGGCTTGCGCGTGTTGCGCGCAAAGTATCCGATTGGCCAATCCGCAGGCATCTCGCGGGCGTCGATTTCGTGCGCGAGGTCGCCATCCACCAGGTATTCGGCCCAGGCGGCAGAACCGATGGACGCACGCGCAGGATCCACTCCCGCGATACCGGCGACCAGCCAGTAGGCATGCGAAAGGTCGAAGCGCGGGTCCATACCGAGTTCCATCACGGCGCTCGCCGAGTTGATGCTGCCCATGCCCGTGACCATGCCAAGGACGCCGGTCTTCGAATTGAAAAACAAATCGTGGTAATGCGCGAAAGGATAACGAACGTCGAGCTTCTGGCGGTCGTGCCACAGTTGGAATTCGCCCGCCGTGTCGCCGCTGTCCGCGCCGATCTCGAACATGGTCACCACGACAACCTTCACTTCGACGGGTTTGGGGCTCGACGGCCTAGGCGCTACCGCGCAGCCTGTCAATACGCAAATAAGCACGGGGACCACAACTCTGTGCAGCATATTGCTAGCCCTCATATCCCGCCCCCGGATTGCCGGCAGCGGGCGCCACGCGGCGCCCGCTCCGTCAACTCGCCATTACGCCCCGACGAGTCTAGAACTTGAACGTTCCAGACAGCAGATAGTTACGCGGCAATTCAGGCAGCACCACGGAACTGCCGAACAGATCGGGGAAGTTCGACCGAAAATAGCGCGCATCGGTCAGGTTCTTGACCTGGGCATTTAACGACCATTTCCCGCGCTCCAAGCGCAAACCCGCATTCACGAGCGTGTAGGCAGGCAACGTCACGGCCTCCGAGAATCCAGAAAACACCTTGGCCGAGTGCGTGAGCGCCACGGACCCGCTCAAGCCCGGCAGCCACGGGTCGGCGCTCACGTAAACGTTGAAACTGTACAAAGTTTTGGGCAATCCCGCCTTCAGGCTACCCTTGGGATTGACGGGGATGTCCCCTCCCACCGAGCCGCCGTACATCAATGCCGGATTCACGCCCTGTAGATCGCCGGCGCCGAGGAAGGTGAACTGTTCACCGTTGGAGGCTGCGGACAGGTTGTACACCGCCATGCTGGTGAACGCCCCGGTGAGAGTCAGCAGGGGGTTCACGACATATCGGGTTTCGAACTCGACGCCTTTCGCCTGTGTGGTGTTGTTGCTGACTTCGTCCTGCGCCGCGAAGTCGGTGCGTTGCTGAATGAAGTAGTCCACGGCGGCGAAGAGATGCCCATCGAGTTGATTGGTCTTGATACCAGCTTCCTTGAGTATGGAAGCGGCTACGGCATTGCCGCTTTTCAAGGTGCTCGTGTCGATATCGCCGCCCTCGCCGGTGATGATGCTGACCTGCTTGGCGTAAGTCACATACGGCACAATGTGTGCCGGCAGATCGTACGACAGGCTGCCGGAATAGGAGAACGCACCCTTCTTTCCGGTGGCATGCTCCCCGGCATTGGACGGGGCTGCGTCGGCCAACTGCCGCGACTTCATGTCGAAGTAATCGCCTCGCACCCCGGTCAACAGATTGAGTTTCCCGAAGAGGGACGTGTCGGAAAGGAAGGCCAGCCCCAGGTCCGTGTAGTGCCCGCGGATGTGATCGGCATAGAGATCTTGGCCGCGCGTCGCCAGCGTGCGTGCGTCGAGCGGACCGCTGGCTTTGGTGATGTCGCGGCGATCGAAGTATTCGCCGTTGAAGTCATCCCCGAAGTCGAAACTCTGGTAGCGCACTGACGGGCCGAACTCCAGATTCGTGGTCAACCAGTCGCTCACCGGCAATTTCGCCGTCACGTTGAATTGGTCCTCGAAGGCCCAGGTCTTGGCGTACTGCGAGAAACCGTAGGCGTTTTCATTGATGTTATCCAAGTACTCGAAGAAGTTCTTGTTGACGAGCTTCAGGCCATTGTCGAGATTGGCGGTGAGATCGAAGTACAGATCGGTCACGTTGTCTCCCAGGGTATCCCCGGGGGCCACGAGCACCTGGTTGCCGTTGATGTGGGTGGTGCCGGGGTTCACCAGCGCCAGGTTCGGATTCGACTGCAGGGCGGCTTGGATCGCCGCAGGGGTCATCGTGTTGGGGTTGAACAGGAACACGCTATTGAGTCCCGCCGCACTCGACTCGGCCTGAGAGATCAATCCGTCGTGGTTGGTATCGATATTCGTCGGACTGCCGGTGATGTAGGTGCCGTTGTCGATCAATTGCTGGGTCACCCGGTTCCAGCCTGCGATCTGATTACCCTTGAAATATTGGTACATGACACCGAATTCCGCATGTACTGCCTCCGACAGTTTCAGGTCAAAGGAGGCCTGGGCGACGCTCTGGACGGTGTGGGTATTCTGATAATAGCTGTCCGAGTTCTCCGATTCGCCGTACAACGAGTACCCCAACGCCTTGCCGAACAGCGTCGTTGGACCGTTGACTTCCGCGTGCAGGATCTTCTTGCCCCAGCTCCCGCCGGTGAATCCGCTGTCGCCCGAAGCCTCGGATTCGTCGCCGTCGACGGCCTTTTTGTACTTGGGGTTGAAATTGAGGTAGCCACCCACCTTGGAAGGCCCGAAGATCGGGGAAGCCGGCCCGCGCACGATGTCGATGCTGTCACTGGCTGCAATGGGGGTCGGATAGTTGCCGGGATTGTCGATGCGCCTGACCCCGCGAAAATAGTTCTCGCCCGCGCTACCGCGCACGTCGAGCGAGCCGGCCACGCCGAAGAATGACTGGGTGAAGGAGCCCGGCGTCAACGCGACCAAATCGTTGATACCGGTAACGATCGTCTTGGTCAACAGATCGTTGGTGATGGTCGTCAACGAACGCGGCGTTTCCAGCACGGTCTTGTCGAACCCAAACACCGAATCGACAGGCTTGGTTTGCATTACATCCAATCGGTCGCCGCTGACGACGATCTCGTCCAGCTCGCCCGCAGCACTCGAAGGGGCCACCGGACCGGCATCCGCCAATGCATCCATAGCGCCGAACAGCAGCGGTGCGGTCAATGTTGCGCCCACTATCGTACCCACCATCATTCTCAAACGCCGACCGTGCGAACCTGCAGACCGCTCAGAACGTTGCTTCATGTTTCATCCTTCACTGTTGTCACCCGAACTATTTTTCTGGCACGTGCAGGGGACCTGCCGCGTCGCGTAATGAGCTACTGCAAGAATCGTGCGCAGCGGGTGCTTCGGAAAAAAAAGGGGCACGCGTGACTCAGATCGGTCTTCCCACGGCCTGCCAGTCTGCGCAAGAGCTCTGTAAGTCATTCTCCAGGCAGGGAATATCTCGACACGGTGCTCTGGGTGAGAAGTGTTGCGCGTATGCAACTGCAGCTGCCGGCAGCCCGCGCGCGCACCGATTTTGTACACAACACGCTCTATTGTTGTACACAAACCGGACGCAGCCGGGGGGCCCGATGGGCCTCGTGTTCGCCCGCAAGGATCGGCTATGCTCGGTACCATGAGCCCCATCCGCATCGTCGCAGGCAACTATCATTTCGTTGCGCTACCCAATCCCGCTGCGCCGCGAACGGTCGCAGCGTTCACGGACCTGCTGCCCTATCGTCAGAAAATCATTCACGTGCGCTGGAGCGGAGAGGCGTGCTGGATCCCGCTGGGCGACTTCGATCTGAAAACCGGTTTTGAAAATCACACCAGTCACCCGTCGGTGGGCGACATTTTGTTCTACCCGGGCGGGTATAGCGAAACCGAAATTCTCATCGCCTACGGCAGCTGTAGTTTTGCAAGCAAGATGGGCCCACTCGCGGGCAACCACTTTCTCACCATCATGGACGGCAAAGAGAACTTGCGAAAACTAGGTGTCGAAGTGCTTTGGGGCGGCGCCAAAGATATCCTTTTCGAAGCGATGTAGCCGCTCGACGAACCGCCTGCGCCGTGCGACGGCGGCGCGCATCTCCGGCATTTCACGACCCCCGCTGGCTCGACAACCGAGCAGTCCCCCTCCAAGCTATTTGAGCGCTCGCTGCTATCGGATGCCGCCATTCGGCAGCCGCCGCGGCCCTCGCGTTGCGTGCTCTAGGGCACCCATTGACAGCTATCATCCTATTTATCGTATAATACGAAAACACGGTTCAAATCCAATTAGAAACCGGGTAGCTCGAAATATTTAAGGGGAATCCGTGAAAACGAAAAACAAACTGCCCATCTGCGGGACCAGCGCCTTGGCAATGTTCGCGTCCTTCGGCGGAGCTGCGTACGCAGACACGGCGGCGCCGGCCGACAGCGACAACTTGACGGAAATCGTGGTGACCGGCGTGCGCGAGGCCATGCGCGATTCCATCAGCGCCAAAAGAATTTCCGATACCATCGGCGACAACATCACCACGGCGGACATCGGTCAACTGCCCGACGTGACCATTGCCGAGGAGCTCAATCGACTTCCCGGCGTCAATACCACGCGCGATCGCGGAAATGCCAGCCAGGCATCGATTCGCGGGTTGGGGCCGCGTCTGATTCTGGGCTTGGTGAATGGCCGCGAAGTAGCCTCCTCCGAACCCTCGCAGGATCTGCGCTGGGAGATCTACCCTTCCGAAGTGCTGTCCGCCGCCGTCGTGAACAAGACTCAGGACGCCACGCTCATCTCCGGCGGCCTCGCAGCCACGGTTGATATACGAACCATTTCGCCGCTCGACTACAAGGGCCCGGAATTCAGTTTTCGCGCCGGGCCCACGTACAATTCGGAAGGTAAGGATCTTCCGGGTTACAACCCGCTGGGCTATCGAGCCAGCGGCGGCATGATCAAGCATGTCAACGACGACTTCGCAGTGTCACTGGCCCTCAGCGCACAGCGCGAGAAGAACGGCTTCCCCGACTTTCGCACTTGGGGGTGGAACACGCCCGGCAAGGGTAACAATCCCGGTGACATCAATGGCGATGGCGTTCCGGATAGCACCACGTGGGGCCTCAACACCGAGGTAAAAGAAGTCACACAGGATCGATATGCCGTAGCCGGCGGCGCCGGCTGGCGTGCGAGCGACAGCCTAACCATCAAGGCAGATGCCCTGTGGTCGCAATACGAAATCAAGGAAAATCAGTTCCAGGCCTGGTACGGCAACAACATCACCGGCAACTGGGGGGGCAACGGCAGCCTTTCGAAATACAACTCTCCCGGCAGCTCCTACACCATCATGAACGGCACCGTCGTCGCCGCTGACCTGAACGGCGAGTACCCCAACTATGAGAATGAGATCGCGCGCTACGACGAGAAACACACCCTCGGCAGTTTGGGTCTGAACGCCGAGTGGAAGTCCGGCGAGTGGGACAACAGCGCCGATCTGTCCTTTTCCGAAGCTTGGCGCCGGAACCAGTGGCAAGCCATCTACTTCACGGACCTATATCCGCCCAGTTTGGTATTCAATGTCGCCGAAGGACAATCGCCCTACGCAGCCACGCCCGGCTTCAATCCGGCGGATCCGGCACTTCAGAGCGTCGGCGGGCGCAATGGCGAGAGCGACGGCCCGGAGCAGACGCGGGATCGCATTTCCGCGGTTGCGCTGAATTTCGGGCGCTCGTTCGACAACCCCGTATTGACCGGAGTGAAGTTCGGCGGCCGGTTCGCGGATCGCGAAAAAACTCATCATCAAAATCGCTGGAACCTATGCCCGGGCACCGGCTCGACGACGTTCAGCAGATATGGTGACCAAACCTCGCAATCCTGCCCGGCGGGAACGGCGGGGGCCAATGGCGTCCCGGACATGTCGCTGGCAAATGCCGGACTGTCGTCCTTCACCACGCCGAGCTTCGTTTCGCCGCCGTTGGTGTACGGCAATTTCGACAGCCTGTTTCCTCTGGTGTACCCCAATTCCGCCGCGCCTTACGGTTCCGACCTGCCGCTGGTGCGCACCAAGGTCACCGAGAAGACCTATGAGGGCTTTTCCCGGTTGAACTTTGCCTCGTCCCTCGGCGCTCTGCCGTTGACTGGCGACATCGGGGTTCGAGTCGCGCACGTCAAGACCGAGAGTTCGGGATACCAGTCGGCCTACCTGATCCTACCCGACGGGACAGTCTCCCCCGTAGCGACGATCTCCCCTGTAGCGATCGACAACGAGTACACCAATGTCCTTCCCAGCCTCAATGCGTCGCTGCATCTGACGGAGAGTCAGCTGCTGCGCTTCGGCGCGGCGATTGCCGTGGCGCGACCGCCGCTCGATTCCCTTACCACTGGCTACGCGCTGAATGCCGTGACTGCAACGGGCGGCGGCGGCAACCCGAAGCTCGATCCCTTCAAGGCCGATCAGCTGGATTTCTCGTATGAATGGTATTTTCACGAGGAGTCCCTGCTCGCCGTCGCGCCCTTCTACAAATACGTCAAGACGTATATCGGCGCCGGTCAGGCGACCGAGATCATCGGCGGAAAGCGGTACACAATTACATCCGAGAACAACACCAAGGGCGGCGAGATCGGCGGTGTGGAATTGACCATTCAGTCGCGGTTCTTTTTCCTGCCGGGATTCCTTCAGGACTTCGGCGTCTACGCGAATCACGCGCAGACCGAGTCGAACATCCATGAAGCGGCGCCGACGGGCAATCCGTATCCGATGGTGGGTTTGGCGCGCGGGACGTCCGAATTCGACGTCTTTTATAATCACGCCGGCTTCGAATCACGCGTGGCGGTCAAGCACCACACCCCGTTCACCGTAGCGCCCACCTGGGTGGGTACGACGTTGAAGATGCTCGACGCTGAAACCACGCTCGATGCGAGTGTTTCCTATAACTTCCCGAAGCTGTGGAGCATTCGGTTGCAGGGGCACAATCTGACCAATGAACGTGCGCGCTTCTCGACGGACAACAATCCGCAACACTTGGCGAACGATGGCGGCTATCAAGTTTATGGTCGTTCGTACTTGTTGGATATCGGGCTTTCATTCTAAGACGCTTCCTCTGAAACGGGTGGCGATTTGGCGGAGCCGCGCGCCGGGCTCCGCCAACTTCGTGATGGCAGCCGCATGGTCGTTGTCGGTCTTGGCGCCCACTGTCCCTCATGCCGCCCCACGAGAATTCTATACCGGCGTAGCCGTTCGCCCGGCCTACCTCGACAGCGCCGGTGTCGTACGGTGGCGCGACTCCAAACAACAGGTCGCGCTGTTCGGGGCCAACTACTGCATCATGTCCGGTTCCGATTACCGCATGGCGGGACTGGTCGGTGCGCGCGTGGCCATGGACCGCAAGGCCATGATCGATGAAGACATGGCTCAGTTCGCACGCATGGGCTGGACCGGCCTGCGCCTTTGCTCCTGGGGCGATTGGGAAAATGCCGACCGTGCCGGCAATCTCATCGTCAACGAACACGTCGACCTCATGGACTACCTCATCGCGAAAGCACGCGAACGCGGTATCTACATCTTGTTGACGCCGATTCACACGTATGACCCGGCATTTGCGGACCAAGCCGGCAAGCCCTCGGAAAACATCGGCTTCTCGCGCTACTTCGATAGGCCGGTCATGGGCACGGACGCAGCATCGATCGCAGCACAGGCCAACTACATCAAGCAGTTGTTGAATCACGTCAATCCCTATACGCGGGTGGCCATCAAGGACGAGCCGGCGATTCTGTTCATCGAGGTGATCAACGAACCGGTTCATCACCCCGAAGACCTGCGGGGGTCCGTCAAGTACATCGACACGCTGGTCGAGGCGGTCCGCGATACGGGCTGCAAAAAGATCACGTTCTTCAATGTATCGCAGGACTTTGCGATTGCCCCGGCGATCCGGGAATCTCATGTCGATGGGGCCAGTTTCGGCTGGTACCCCACCGGGCTGGTGGCGGGGCATACCCTGAAGGGCAATTTCTTGCCGGCCGTCGATTCCTATCCCGACATGCTACGCCCCGCCTTGTCGGCGAAGCCACGCATCGTCTACGAGTTCGATCAGGCAGATCTTCTCTCGGGGTATATGTATCCGGCCATGGTGCGTACTTTCCGGTCCGTCGGCGCACAATTCGCCGCCATGTTCGCCTATGACATGCTGCAAACGGCACCTTACAATTTGGGCTGGCAGACGCATTACCTCAACCTGGTCCACACGCCCAGAAAAGCGGTGAGCGCAGTCATCGCCGCCGAGGCCATGCGGCGCCTGCCGCGCATGAAATCCTACGGCCGCTATCCTGACAATGTGACGTTCGGCGACTTTCGGGTCAGCTACGAAGATGACTCGAGTGAACTGAATGCCGACGACGCGTTCATGAATGCCGGCGCAACGAAGTCCCAGCCGCGCAAGCCCGAAGCGCTGACTCGCGTTGTCGGCTTCGGATCTTCACCCGTGGTCGACTACGAAGGCACCGGCGCGTATTTCCTGGACAAGGTGCGCGCCGGGGTGTGGCGCCTCGAAGTTTATCCGGACGAGGTTTTGGTGCGGGATCCATTTGAACAGCCACAGCCCGACAAGGTGGTGTCTCGGCTGCTGTATCGCTCGTGGCCGATGCGCCTTCACCTGCCCGATCTGGGCAGTGAATTTTCCGCCGTTCCCATTCATCTCGCGGCGGATGCCTCCGCCGCCGAACGCAGGGCGTCGAACGCGACAGTAACCGTCGAACCGGGCGTGTGGCTCCTCACCAAGAACGCGCAGGTCGATCGGTCGACCCTTCCCCCGCGCATCGCCGGCGTGGGTTTCGCCGAATATCATGTGAACGCTCGCGTCTCCTATCCTGACTTGATCCAGTCTCTCGCCCCCAACGAGTATCCCGCCGGCGGCCCGGTGGAGATTCGCGTATCTGTCGCGGACGAGTCGCTGCCGGATGCAGTGAACCTATGGGTCCGTGCCGCAGGCGCGAGGTCGTTTGGAAAGCCGATCGCCATGAACCGCGCGCGGGGCAACGTCTACGCGGCGATATTGCCGCCGGCGTCTTTGTCGCCAGGACTCTATGAGTTCGCAGTCAGTGAGAAGAATGGTGCACGCGTAACGACATTTCCCGGCTTCGTGCCGCAGCAACCCGGTGACTGGCCCTTCCACATCGATGCGCCGTGGTCATTTCGCTTGGTGCCGTCCGGCGCCGCGCTGCGGCTGCTCGATCCGAAAGAAGACTATGCGCGACTTTCGTTCGTGCGGCCGGGCGAGCAGTATCGATTGCCCTTCTTTCGGATCGGTCCCGGAGAAACCTCAGACGAATCCGCGCTCATCCTGACGTTTCCCGATCTCGGAAAAGACACCCCCGAGCGTTATGCCGCCGCGCTCTATATCGGCGATGCCCTCGCCGCACGAACGACGGATGCGCAGCGCGCCGATTCCCTCGCGATCAAGCTGCGGTCTATCGACGGTGCGCAGAAGACCATTGAAGTCACGCTGGTGGAACAGGATGGGGCAGCGTGGAGCACGTCGGTGGTCGCGCTCAGTACTTGGTCGACCGTGACGGTTCCCCTCGGCGGCCTGGTGCCGTCGCGCAGCATCCACATTCCCAGCCCCTATCCAGGACTGTGGAATTATTGGCGCGAGGGCCCGCCGCCGCGCGGCGTGGCCGGCCAGCGCATTCGCCCGGAAAATATCGAAAGGCTACAGCTCACGGTGAGGCCGAGCTCCACTGGTACTGACGATGCCGCGGGCGCGGCTGTTGAATCGATTCGGTTGAATATCCGCGCCGAGAAATAAACAGGGTATTGGCCCATCTTGCTGGCCCCTCACTGGAGGGGGGGTGGCCGGTATGTATTTCTCCGGCGCAGCGTCATGGCGTTTTGACGTCGCAGCATCATAGCGCCATAGCGCCATAGCGCCATGGTGCCGTGTTTCAAATAGAGAGACAGCTCCGGGCAACCCGATGCTACCTGGGCGGTTTCGGGAGCCCCCGTTCCTCCGGCCATTCCAATGTTTCCTGCGCGGCCGCCAATCCGCCGGGGCTGAGCAATGTCGCAGTCAACCGAACCGTGGGCCCTTGCGCGGGAATCACAGTGCCCGTGACGTGCGCAACGTCGATCATATCCGGGACCGCACGCTCCCCACTCGCGAGAGACGCCCCCTTGTCGTCGACCACCCTCCAAACCAGTCGATAGTCGCGTAGCCGATAGAAGGGCAGGCTGCTCTCGCTGTTGGGCGTCACCGCCAGGGTGAACCCCGTGGGCGGGCGATCGATCGGGCCGACCCAGTGCGCCGCGATCTTTGCCGGCGCATTCGCCGCTTTCCAGGCGTCGTACGAAGGCTTGCGCTGCCGCGCCTCATCGACGAGGCCGTGTTCGACGTAGCCTTCGGTTTCACCCGGCCAGAGATTGCGCGGCGATTTGTAGTCCTGGTAGCACCAAAGTATCGCGCCCGCAATCCAGTCGCGCGCGGCGAGCAGGGGCATTTGACTCTGAATCGTTTGAACGCGCGCCCGATCCGCCTCGCTGGGATTTTTCGCGAAAATTCCCGCGTAGCCCATTTCAGAGATAATCACCATCTTCTCCGGAAACAGACGATTGATCGTGTCGAGCGCCGGGGCGAGGGCCGCGGCGGGTCCATGCCACGAGCCAAAGTACTGGTTCATCATCAGGAAGTCGGCGTCTGCGGCCGCCGACTCATCGGCGCGCTCGAGCTTCGACAGTTTGTCGTCCGCGAAACTGACCGGCCGGCCTGGATCGACCCTGCGGATCATGTCGCGCATGGCTCGAAAGTAGGCGATCCCGCCGGGCGTGCCCATGGCGCTCTCGTTCGCCACACTCCAGGCGAAAATGCTCGGATGGTTGCCGGCTTGCTCGATCATTTCCCGCATTTGTTGCTGCGCGAGTGCGACGACGGCCGGGTCCGACAGCTGCGCCTCGCCGAACTGCCAGACGGGAATTTCAGGTATCAGCAGAATACCGTGCCGGTCGGCGTAGTCCAGTATGAAGGGATTCTGCGGATAGTGGACCGGACGCGACAAGGTGGTGTGCAGCGCCTTCATGTCATCGTAGTCATGCCGCATCGTCCCAGGGGTTTCTGCGAGCCCCTCCCAGGGCGAATCTTCGTGCCGGGCCATTCCCGTCAGCCGCACCCGTTCCCCGTTGATGAGCAAGTGGCGGTCACGAATCTCGATCGTGCGCACCCCGAATGTATCGCTATTCTCATCGAGTCGCTTGTCGTTGCGATCCCGCACCTCCACCACCATGCGATACAAGTTCGGAGCATCGATGCTCCACAACTTGGGGTGCGCGAGCCTGATTGCGACGGCGATGTCCGACGTACCGGACGCGAGGGTGATCTTTTGTGTATCGCTTCCCTGCACTCGATTATCCGGGCCGAACGCGGTGGCGTGCACGGTGATCGGGACGGGCTGCGTTGCGGTACTTTCCAGCGAAATGCGGTCGCGAATCACTGCGGCGTCGCCGTTCTGCTCGGTACGGATGGTCTGCCGGCCTATCCGGGCGGGTCCGCTCGTGGTAAGCCACACGTCGCGTACCATACCGCCGTACGTCCACCAATCGTACGGAGACTGCAGACCTTCGCGCATGCCGAATCCGGGAATGGTCGCCATGCCGGGTCGATTGTCGATTCGCACGGCGAGCACATTGACGGCACGCAATCGCGGCGTGATGTTGAAGGAATAGGCCGTGAACCCACCTTCGTGCGTGCCCAGTTCGACCCCGTTGAGCCAGACCCGGGCGCGATAGAACGTCGCGCCGAAATGCAGTTCCACCCGCCCGCCGGGTGGCGGGAGCGGCCATTCGAACCGCCGGAAATACCAACCCACCCCGAGATAATCGTGCAGTCTGCCGAGATTCCACGTATGCGGGACGGTGACCGACTCCGTATCGGTGGGAACGGCAGAATTCCATCCCGATGTCACGCCGCTGTCCGCAGGGTCAGCGCGAAATTGCCAATCCTGGTCGAGGTCGGTCCGCGTCGAGCCCAGCGCCGGCACCGCAACCAGCAATCCCATGGCGGCCACGCCAAGCAAGCGGCGCACGAGCGAGACCTCATGCGCGGCACGGCCCCTCGCGGCCGCACCTCGCATCACGGCATCACCTGCCCGCCGTTCACGTGGATGTTCTGCCCGGTGATGTACCCGCTGAGCTGCTGCGAGGCCAAGAACAAGAACGTGCCGGTACAGTCGTCCGGTCTGCCCAGTCTGCCGAGATAAATGGACTTACGCATCGTCTCCATCCGCTCGGGGGGCGTCGCCGCATGAAATGGCGTATCGACGACACCGGGCGACACGGTATTCACGCGGATATTCCGGGCGGCCAACTCGCGGGCCAAATGACGCGTCAGGTTGTGGACGAATGCCTTCGCCGAGCCGTACACACCGGTTCCGTGACCGCCGCCGTCCAAACCCGCAATCGATCCCACATTGACGATGACGCCGCCTCCAGCTGCATCCATCAAGGGCACGGCCGCTTGACAGGTTCCGATGACCGCTTTCGCGTTGAGATCGAGAACGGAGTCGATCCACTGTTCATCCGCTTCGAGAATGGGCCGCCGGCTGACGAGCGAGCCGGCATTGTTGATGAGAATGTCCAGACCGCCCAGCGCCGCCGCCGCCTCCTCGACGATGCGCTTCGCGGCGCCGAGCCGAGTCAAATCGCCTTGCACCGAAAAGCCCAGCGCCCCCGCATCGCGAATGCCGCGTACGACGGAGTCGGCCGCCGCGGAGTTCGTGTTCCAATGCACTGCGACGCGCGCACCCTGCTGCGCGAATGAATGGGCGACCGCCGCACCGATTCCACTGCTGGCACCCGTCACCAGCACCGACTTGTTCCGTAGGTCATCGATTCGCAGCATAATAATTTTTGGCGCAATGTGAGTTTGGTTGTTGAGGCGCCTGTGGCGCCTCGCAAATGCCCCGTTGCATTTGCAGTGTTTTTAAATCTCATTAATAATATAATATCGGACTCAGTACGGTCAAGGCGGCGCCGCACGCCCGAATCGATGGCGACGCTCTGAGCGAAACGGTTAGCCGGGTGACGACCCGTGGTATATTGATAATATAAAAGCGGAGCGCTGGGTGCTTCGCCAATGACGGATACAGCGCCATGACCAAAGACACAAAGCCACTTCGCAGTAGCAGAAGCTACGGCCCGCAGGACAAAGATGGCTTCATTCATCGCAGTTGGATGAAGAGTCAGGGATTCCCGCCCGACGTATTCGACGGCCGGCCGGTCATCGGCATCTGCAACACGTGGTCCGAGCTTACGCCCTGCAACGCAGGCCTGCGCGACATCGCCGAGCACGTGAAGCGCGGCGTATGGGAGGCCGGCGGCCTGCCCCTGGAATTCCCCGCGATGTCGCTGGGCGAGACGCAGATGCGCCCGACGGCGATGCTGTTCCGGAATCTGCTCGCCATGGAAGTCGAGGAATCGATCCGCGGCAATCCCATCGACGCCGTAGTTCTTTTGGGCGGCTGCGACAAAACCACTCCCGGACAGTTGATGGGAGCCGCGAGCGTGGATCTGCCCACCATCGTGGTGTCGAGCGGTCCGATGCTCAACGGAAAATTCCGCGGCCGTGATATCGGTTCCGGCACCGACGTGTGGAAATTCAGCGAGGCCGTACGGGGCGGCACCATGACGCTCGACGAATTCATGACCGCCGAATCGGGAATGTCGCGATCGCCGGGAACCTGCATGACCATGGGCAGCGCATCGACGATGGCGTGCTTGGTGGAGGCGATGGGAATCGCTCTGCCCTACAACGCGACCGCTCCCGCCGTGGATGCGCGGCGTCGCCGCATTGCCCAGGAGAGCGGCCGTTTGATCGTACGGATGGCTCTCGAGGACACTCGTCTCTCCAAAGTGCTGACTCGCACTGCGTTCGAAAACGCCGTCCGCGTTCTGGCGGCCATCGGCGGCTCGACCAATGCGGTATTGCACCTGATTGCCCTCGCGGGACGACTGGGAGTGCCGCTCGAATTGGGCGACTTCGATCGCCTCTCGGTGCAAGTGCCGCTATTGGTCGATCTGCAGCCGTCGGGCAAATTCCTCATGGAGGATATGCACTATGCAGGCGGCCTGCCGGCGGTCATGAAGGAGTTGGCGCCGCTGCTGCACGTGGAGGCCGCCACGGTGTGGGGTCAAAGCGTCGGCGACAGCTTTGCGGCAGCCGAGTGCTTCAATCGCGAGGTGATTCGCACCCTCGCAGAACCGGCCAACGCCGTGTCCGGTATCTGGGTTTTGCGCGGCAATCTTTGCCCCAAAGGAGCGGTGCTCAAACCGAGCGCCGCCAGCCCCGCCCTCTTCTCTCACCGCGGTCGCGCCGTGGTATTCGAGTCCATCGAGGACCTTCGGGCGCGCATCGACGACCCTGAACTCGATGTCGATGCAAACTCCGTGTTGGTGCTGAAGGGCTGCGGGCCGCGCGGTTATCCGGGGATGCCGGAGGTGGGCAACATGCCGCTGCCGCGTAAGCTCCTCGCACAGGGTGTGAAGGACATGCTGCGCATTTCCGACGCGCGAATGAGCGGCACCGCCTTCGGTACCGTGGTGCTGCACGTCGCGCCGGAGGCGGATGCCGGGGGCCCCCTCGCCATGGTTCGCGATGGCGACGAGATTCTCTTCGACGGTCCCAATCGCCGGCTCGAACTCCTGATATCTGGCGAGGAACTCGCCGCGCGCACAGCGGCGTGGAAGAAACATCCTGTGCCGCAGAAATACTCGCGCGGGTACTATCGCCTCTATGTGGAACACGTGCTGCAGGCCGATCAAGGATGCGACCTCGATTTCTTGACCGGATCGAGCGGCAGCATCGTCGAGCGCGAATCGCACTGATGCAAATCGGGAGCTTCGTCGCAGGAGACTGGGGCACGAGCCACTTGCGCCTCTTTCTTTGCAACGCCGATGGCGTGGTACTCGACAGCGTCGCCGGTCCGGGAGCCGCCGACAGCGGCGGCCGCTTCGCCGCTGTGCTGGCATCGCTCGTCGCGCCCTGGGAAGAGCGCCATGGGCCGCTGCCCGCGGTTCTATGCGGCATGGTCGGATCCAATATGGGCTGGGCCCAAGCGCCCTACGTCATCTGTCCCGCAAGGCCCGAAGCGATTGCCGATGCCTGCGTGGCGCTGCATGGCGGCACCGTTCACATCGTGCCCGGCCTGTCGTGCCGCAACCGGTTCGACGCCCCTGATTTCCTGCGCGGTGAGGAAACCCAAATCCTCGGCGCCCTCACGCTGCTGCCGGCGCTCGGCGAGGGACTCGGCCTGCTGTGCCTGCCGGGCACCCACACCAAATGGGCGGTGGTGGAGGACGGATCGATCCGCGATTTCTTCAGCGCGCCCACGGGCGAACTGTTCGCTCTGCTGCGCGATCACAGCGTGTTGGTTCGCAATCGCGGCCTTCACGACGGCGCTGATTCCAACGCCTTCAGCAAAGGCGTGGCTCAATTCAACGCATTTCCGCAAGCGCAGCTATTGCACCGGCTCTTCGAGTGCCGCGCCCGGCAATTGAGCGGCGAGTTCACGGCGCCCGCCGCCGAGGCCTACCTATCCGGCCTGCTGATCGCGAGCGACGTTCACGGCGCCCTGCGCCTGCTGCCGGATTCCGCCATGCCGCAGCCGATATGCGTGATCGGGTCGACCGAACTCACGCAGCGCTACGCCGCTGCATTGGCCTTCAGCCATCACGAGGTGCGTTGCGTGGATGGCTGCGCGGCGTCGCTTGCCGGCCTTGCTCACGTGCATCGCCGATTATCACTACGGGAGACCGCGCATGGGATCTGAAGCGTCGAGCGGCGAAAAGGAGTTGGTCGCAATTCTGCGCGGGGTCACGACGGGTCGTGTCGTTGCCATAGGCGATGTCCTATACGAGGCCGGCATACGCTGCATCGAGGTACCCCTGAACTCACCGGACCCATTTGCCAGCATTGCTGCGCTCGCGAACCGCCGGCTGCCCGATTTGAAAGTCGGGGCCGGTACGGTGTTGAATGTGGAGGACGTGCACCGTACCCGGGACGCGGGCGGCCGGCTCGTCGTGTCGCCCAACATTCGCGTCGAGGTCATTCGCTGCGCCTTGGAGCTGGGCTTGGATGTCATGCCCGGCTTCGCGACGGCCACCGAAGCGTTCGAAGCAATCGATGCCGGCGCTCGGCGGCTGAAGTTATTTCCCGCCGCAAGCTACGGTACTCGATACCTGGAGTCGCTCCGCGGCGTGTTTCCCGCCGATGTTCAGGTCTATCCGGTGGGCGGCGTCGGCGCACGGGACGTTGCACCCTGGCTCGCCGCCGGTGCCGCGGGCTTCGGCTTCGGCTCAGAGCTCTTCCGTCCCGAATACGATCTCTCGGAAATCAAGCAACGGGCCGCGGCCCTGATGCGGGCGCTGCAAGAGGCACGATCGTGACGCTACCCCCTCTCGACATCGCGATCATCGGCGTCTACGCGGTCTCGATCTTCGCACTGGCACAGTGGGTGTCGCGTGAAAAAGGCACTCATCAGAAGGACGCGCAGGATTATTTCCTGGCCGGCAGAGCACTTCCCTGGTGGGCTATCGGTACGTCGCTGATTGCCGCGAATATTTCCGCCGAACAGATCATCGGAATGTCGGGATCGGGCTACGTGATAGGGCTCGGCATCGCCTCCTACGAATGGATGGCCGCCCTCACGCTGATTATCGTCGGCAAATATTTTCTGCCGATTTTCCTGAAGAACGGCATCTACACCATGCCGGAGTTTCTGGAGAAGCGCTACAGCCCGAGCGTCCGCACCGTCATGGCGATTTTCTGGATCGGCGTCTACGTGTTCGTGAATCTGACGGCCATCCTTTGGCTGGGCGCCACCGCCGTCCATACGGTCACCGGCGTCAATGTCGAGACCGCGCTGATTGCGCTCGGCGTGTTCGCCGGCGGCTACGCACTCTACGGCGGGCTCAAGGCGGTGGCACTGACGGACATCGTCCAAGTGTCGCTGTTGATTCTTGGCGGCCTGGTCATCAGCTACATAGCGCTCAACCGGATCTCGGGGGGTGCCGGTGTCATCGCGGGTTTCCACCAGTTGAGGCTGCATTTCCCCGACAAGTTCGCAATGATCCTGCCGCGGACCAACCCGAACTACAAGGACCTGCCCGGGTTGTCGGTGCTGTTCGGCGGGATGTGGGTAATGAACGTCTCGTATTGGGGATTCAATCAATACATCATTCAACGCGCGCTCGCCGCGAAGAACATACGTGAAGCCCAGAAGGGCATCGTACTCGCGGCTTTCCTCAAGCTGCTGATGCCCGTCATCATCGTGTTGCCCGGCATAGCGGCGGCGGCGCTGGCGCCGAACCTTCCGCGCGCGGACGAGGCCTACCCCCATTTGATGGCCATGCTGCCGAGCGGACTGCTGGGCTTGGTTTTTGCGGCTCTGATCGCGGCCATCGTCGCATCGATGGGCTCGAAAATAAATTCCATCGCCACCATCTTCACGATGGACGTTTACAAGCCGCTGCGTCCGCAATCATCTCAGCCGCATTTGGTGATGATCGGGCGCCTCACCGCGGCCGTCGCGCTCATCGTGGCGATCGTGATGGCAAGGCCTCTGCTCGGCAGCTTCGATCAAGCATTCCAGTACATCCAGGAGTTCACCGGTTTTTTTACGCCCGGCATTTGCGTCATCTTCCTGCTCGGGATGTTCTGGGAACGTTGCACGGTGACCGGTGCGCTGGTCGCCGCCATCGCCTCCGCCGCCTTGTCGCTGGTGCTGAAAATGGCCTGGCCGTCGTTGCCGTTCATGGACCGCGTCGGGCTCGTATTTCTAGCCTGCATGGCGATCGCCGTCGTCCTGTCGCTGCTGCAGACACGCCGCGAACCGGTGCTCAAGGTCGACTTGAAGAACATCGATTACTCCACCAGCCCGGGATTCAACGTCGCCGCGCTGGCAATTACCGCTATTCTGATCGCGCTGTACGCCGCATTTTGGTAGCGAGGAATAGCCGTGGCTAGATTGACACCAATCGACATCTTGAGCGCCCAAAACATCCTCGGCGAGGGCATCTTATGGGATTCGCGGCGCAGTATCTTGTGGTGGACCGATATTCAGGGACGGCGGCTGCACCAATATGACTGGGCACAGGGGACATTGCGGCTGCTCGACACCCCGGAGCGCGTCGGATCGTTCGGCCTGGTGGCGGACAGCGGTAAGCTCATTACGGCATTTGCCAGCGGCATCGCCTTCTACGACGTCGAGCAGAACTCGGTAGACTGGCTGGCGCGGCCGCAGGCGTCGGCCGCCGGTGTGCGCTTCAACGATGGCCGAGTGGACCGCCGCGGGCGCTTCTGGGCGGGTACAATGGTGGAGGGCGAACAAACCAGCGCGGATGCGTGCCTCTATTCGATGGATGCCGTGGCCGGGGTCCGTTGCCACCTGCGCGATGTGAGAATTTCGAACGGATTGTGCATGAGCCCGGAGGGCTCACGCTTGTATTTTGCCGACTCGCCGACGCGTACCATCCAAGTTTACGAGTTGGTCGAGCCAGAGGGAATTTTGGGAACACCACGCCTATTTGCACGAACCCCGGATGGCGCCTTTCCCGACGGTGCCGCCGTCGACGCCGATGGCTGCGTATGGAGCGCGCAATGGGGAGCCGGATGCGTCGTGCGCTACACGCCCGCGGGCCGCATCGACCGTCTGATCGAGATTCCCACGTGCCAGCCCTCCTGTGTATGCTTCGGCGGACCCGATCTCGACATCCTATGTGTGACCACCGCGCGCGAAGGTCTCGACGGCCCGACGCTGCAGGCGGAACCGAACGCCGGGGACGTCTTTTTGTATCGCACCGGCGTGCACGGCTTGCCTGAGCCGGAGTACCGTCCATGATCGATCCCATCAGAGGCCAGAACCTCACCTATAGCATCGCCCACAACCTGGGTGTCGCGATCGTGACCGGCGTCTATACGTCGGACAATCCGATTCCCATCGAGGCCGACCTTTGCCGGCAATTCAGCGCCAGCCGCTCGGTACTGCGCGAGGCGGTGAAAATGTTGACTGCGAAAGGCCTGCTCGGATCGCGGCCGCGGTTGGGAACCTGGGTACAGCCCGAGGACAAATGGAACCTTTTGGATCCCGATGTCCTCGGATGGCTGCTCGAGCGCAAGTTCTCGCCGGCGTTGCTCATCGAGTTCACCGAGATCCGCCTGGCCGTGGAACCGGGTGCCGCAGCGCTCGCCGCACGGGTGGCGGATGCCGCCGACAAAGCGGCGATTCGCGACGCCATCGAACGCATGCAAGCCGCCGACCGCGGCGATGACGATCCGCTGGACTCGGACATCGCTTTTCACGTGGCGGTGCTCCGGGCGAGCCGCAACCGATTCTATGCGCAGCTCACGGGATTTACCGCCACGGCGTTGCGCTTCAGCATCCGCACCACCAATCGCTACAAGGGCGTGCAGCTTGCGAGCATCGCGGATCACAAGAGAGTGGCCGATGCAATCATCGCCGGTAAGCCCGCGGCGGCCGGCGAGGCCATGCGCAAGCTCATCCAAGAGGCGCTCGATCTCATCAGCAAGCGCGAAGCGGCGCAAGCGGCGCGCCGTTCCTCGGCCAACGCCGGGCGCTAGGCCCGCTGAGGTCGCCCAGATATGGCGCCGGGACGGCAGATATGACACGGATCAAGATGGCCATCGTGGGGCTGGGCAAAATCGCCCGGGACCAACACATCCCGACGCTGGCCGCGAGCGGTGCCTTCGAATTGATCGCCGTAGCGAGCCCGCACGGCACTTTGGACGGGGTGCCGAGTTTCCCGGACATTGAAACGCTGCTCGAGGAGGTGCCTGACGTTGCGGCTATCGCGTCGTGCACCACTCCTCAGGTGCGGTATGACATCGCTCGATACGCGCTGCTGCGGCGCCGGCACGTTCTCTTGGAAAAGCCGCCGGGAGTAACGGTCAGCGAGGTGCAGGCGCTGGCGGATCTCGCGAGGCGCATGGGCGTGACCTTGTTTGCCTCCTGGCATTCGCGGCATGCGTCGGCCGTGGAGCCGGCGCGCGCATGGCTCGCCGGACGCAAGATACTGAGCGCCAAAATCACATGGAAAGAAGACGTCAGGGTCTGGCACCCCGGGCAGAAGTGGATATGGCGCGCCGGCGGTCTCGGGGTGTTCGACCCCGGAATCAATGCGCTGTCCATCCTGACGCGGGTGGTTCCCGGCGCCTTGTTGCTCAAGGATGCCGAGCTTTCCTTTCCCCGCAATTGCGAGACTCCGATCGCCGCACATCTCGCCCTGGTCGACGCACAGGGCGCCCCTATCGATGTCGACCTCGATTTTCTCCAGACGGGCGTCCAGACCTGGGACATCGTCGTCGAAACCGACGCGGGCCGCTTAACCCTGTCGATGGGCGGGAAGAGCATGGCGGTGAACGAGCAGCCGATGGAGCTTGCACAGCAGCCGGAATACGCTGGTTTGTACGCTCACTTTGCCGAACTCGTGCGCGGGGGGCGCAGTGACGTGGACGTGGCCCCCCTGCAGCTGGTCGGCGACGCGTTCTTGTGCGGCCGCCGCCGCGATGTGGACCCCTTCACCGACTAAGACTAAGGCGGCCGTCAGGCCGACTTGAACGTCGCGAACGCGACGGCCCGTAGGGCGAGGCGCAGCGCCGAGTACTAAGGCGGCCGTCAGCTGCGGCGCTTGACCCACGGCAACGATGCGAAGAGGCCCGTCGGCTTGTCTTTCTTGGTAAGTGTTCCGGCGATATGACGTGGCGGCGCGGCCACCGCGGGAGCCCGTGCGATACGGGGCCTCAGCACCGCGAGTTCGCTCGTGATCTCAATCGCCGAGTGCTGACCCGTCTCGCCGACGTCTTTTCGGGCATCGATCCGCCGTTCGGCAAAGCGTTCGCGTTCGGCAAGGCTCACTCGCTTGACCGTAGGCTTTTCATAGTACGTGGTTAGGTAGATGGCGACGGCACGCGCCGCCATCTCTTCCCCGAAGAAGCCGAGACGCAGGGCGTGGGTCACTCGACCTTGATCGATGTCGTCCACCGAGTACAACGTGTACAACACAAAAATATCAAGGTTAGGTACGGTCGCCGGATCGAAGGGGTGATCAGCCACCGATAGTTCGATGACGAACCAGCGCAATGCGTGGTCCTGCAGTTCCCGATGGCTCAAGGGACGGATTGTTTGCGTCGAATCGAAGCTCGAAACAGCCTGGCGAATGGGCACGGCAGCTGCTTCGAGCTCCGGTCTCGGTACTTCGCCCTTCTGTTCCAATACGATATCCACCGCCGGATCCGCGGCCTTCGGCGGAGGTAATTCGAAAGAGAGGGAAATTGACGATAAGTCGAACCCTTCATCGATCGATGTCGGAGTAGGCCGCGGCGGCGATACCGCCGATCCCCCGGTGATCTCTTGAAAGTCTTCCACCAACTCGAGTTCTTGCGCCAGCGCCGGCGCATGATTCATTGGGAGGGCGACGAGTTCCTCGGGCGACGCGAGCGACGCGCTCGGGACAGCGGGTGAGGCATCAGCGAGGGACGCGGCTTGCGGGGCGGTCTCGAGCGGTGCTTGCACGGAAGGCTGCAAAGCGGCTTCTTTGGCCTGTATCTTCGCTATCGAATTCAAGTCCTCTGCACACGCAGTCGCGGTCAAAGCGCCGGGGTAGCCATCGCGCACGCGTATCAGCGCCGAATCCGCTTCGTCCTCTCGAAGGAATGGACCGAGCCGGAGGCGATAACGCATACGGCCATCTTCGATACGTTGAATACGGTATAAGTACGCGTGTGGACAGCCCGCAATGTCATGACCGGGTAGGTTGATCGGCGCACTCGATGCCTGCAGATTGATGACGAAGGGACCTGTGCCGCCCAGACTGGCAGTCTGCGCGAGCGGTGCAAGAAAAACATCATCGACGCTGAATTCCAGGAAATCCTGCGTCAACGGCGAATCTGTCGATGTAGCCAAATTGCTTTCCAATGGGGTGCTTGGGTGCCGCGATATATTCGCCAGGTAAGCCGATTTATACCGTGACGGATGTCGCTTCGCGGCAAGAGCGAAACGAAATGGGTTTTATGTCAAGCCGGCGACCAGTCGCTGGACCCGCGTTGGACCCCCGCACGCTGATCGCACTGCGGGGAAGGGAGGCGGGTCGACCGCCGCGCTACCCGCCGGCACCGGCACTTGACCTAGTCCAACGTAAACCCGACTTCGAGAGAGACTTGCCAGTATTCCACCTCGGCGCCCGATATCTCGCCCCTGACTTCCGTCACCTTGAACCATCGTAGGTTATGAACACTGCTGGCCGCCTTCGCAACCGCACCTTTAATTGCTTGTTCGACACCTTGCTTTGACGACCCTGTGATATGAATCGTTTTATAGACATGATCATTCATGGCATTCCCCTTGTGACGAAAGCAACAATGGCAACTGAGGCCGAATCGGTTGATTTGAGACTGTACCCGATTCTCGCGGCTGTAAATGCGCGACTCGGTGGCCGGGGGCGGGTACGGCTGCGCACTGCAGCACGACCTGTCCGTGATTCGCAAACCCCTACGCAGCGTAGTAGGATCGCAAGTCCGACGAAGCGGCTACCACCATCCATCGAGGTGCAAGCATGACTACACGGATTTTCGACGCAACGGCGCGTCTCGACGACGCAGCAGCTCTGAGCGCGCTCATCGCTCCCATGCGAGACACGGCGACGCTGAAGAAGAAGCTTCGCCCCGGTTTCCGAGGCCACAAGTATTTCTATGACCGCCGCACGCACACTGCCCGTTATTTGTTGACCAATGGGGATGTCGTCGCCTGTTACAGCGTCACCGAGGTGTCGCTAGGAGAAGCAAAGGCAATAGCGGCGCGCTGCGAGCGCATGGATGAATGGTCGATGACCGCATTCAAGGCGGCCGTCGAGCGAGCACTCGGAACGGACTTCGAACGCGTGCATTGAGGGCGATCGCCTCGAAACGCGGATACCCTGTCGCCGAAGAACCCGCGACGAGCGACGCCGCGATACTAATAGCTTCATAGACCGGCGCTCCGGCGCGGCGTGATCCCTGTCTTGACGGTGTACGGCTACGTGATCGCATCACTCCCGGGCAGATCAAAATGGCTGGCCACGCATCGCGGGCGCTCACTGCGGGTGGCTGATGGTGTTGCTGGGGTACAGCTACCGGAGGTGTCCAAGTAGGCATAGCGTGTTGTAAAGTGGGCTATGAACTTCCCGAGTGTTTACTGATGGATGGCAGCCGGACGATGCCTGTCTCATCTCGGTCGCTGTCGCCATTGGTAGTGGCGTGTTTGGCGGCGACGTGGCTGGTATGGGGCTCGACTTACCTCGTCATCCGCTTCGCGCTGGCGGGGTTCGCGCCCTTCTTTCTCATGGCGACTCGCTTCATCGTTGCGGGGGCGTTGCTGATGGGATGGCAACTCCTGCGCGGCGCGACGCTGCCGACGGTACCGGAATGGCGAAACGCGTTGCTGGTGGGCGCCTTGATGCTGGGCGGTGGCATGGGAGGTACGGCGTATGCGGAACTCACCATCGCGTCTGGTTTGGTGGTTGCAGTGATTGCCGTCATACCGATCCTGCTGGTAGTGATCAATTTGGCGTTCAGGGTGTATCCGAAGCGCAGTGAATTGGTCGCGGTGGGCGTGGGTCTGGCGGGCGTCGTCATGCTCACTCAGGGGTCTGGCATTCATGGATCGCCGGCGGGGTTAGCGGCGATCTTGTTGGGTACCAGCGGGTGGGCTCTGGGTAGCGTGTTGAGTCAACGGAAGTTCATGCTCGCACCGGGAGCGACCGGCTTTGCCAGCGAGCTGCTCTGCGGGGGGGTGGCCTTGCTCGTCATGTCGGCGATGCGCGGTGAGTCTTGGCAATTGACGACTGCTTCGAGTGCGTGGGCCTCGTGGGTGTATCTGGTGGTCTTCGGCACGCTCATCGCATTCAACGCCTACATGGTGCTTCTGGCGCGTACGTCCGCGAGCTTGGCTGCAAGTTATTCGCTGGTCAATCCGGTGGTCGCCCTGCTTCTGGGCATCACGTTCGGTGGAGAAACCGTCACCGCGTGGGAGTGGATGGCCGCCGGGGTGGTCCTGGTGGGCGTGGTGATTTTGCTCGTGGGCCGGCGCCAAGCATAACTGGCACGCCCGCTACCGGGAGGGGGAACGATGGCCAAGCGAATCGATTTGGATCGAGTGCCGGTGGTAACCGGGTCAGGATATCCGGCGCCGTTTGACGTGCCATGTGCGGCGCGCGAGCGGCAGCGGTTGGGGGACGCGGCGGGGCTCACAGACTTCGGGGTGAACTTGTTACGGCTGCCCTCGGGCGTCTGGTCGAGCCAGCGGCATTGGCATTCTGCGGAGGATGAATTCGTGTACGTGCTCGAGGGTGAAGTCGTGTTGGTCACCGATTCGGGCGAGGAAGTCCTGCGAGCGGGTGATTGCGCAGGGTTCAAGGCGGGGATCAAGGACGGCCATCATTTGCAGAATCGGTCGGCGCTCGAGGCGGTTCTTCTCGAGGTAGGTTCGCGCCGACCCGCTGAAGACGAGGGGGAGTATCCAGACCTCGACATGCGATTTCTCAAGAACCGTGCGGGTTATGCACACCGGGACGGGATGCCCTACCCCAAGAAATAGGTGGGCTATGAGCCCCCCACCCTCGCTACAACGACTCAAAGCAAACGCAATATCGACGCCGATCGCTCACGAGGCACTCTCCATTCGCAGAAAGCACTACACATTCGCTTGGCTGCATTTCCAATCACGCGGGGAACTGGGTAAGGTATTGCTGCGTGGCATCAACGGGAGTGCTGAAATAAAGATCATTCGAGCGGTACTGGAACCCTTTCGTGAATCCCTCGGGCGGCACACGGGGGGTCGTGCATTGTGACCTCGCCGACGATCATTATCGCCGAGGACCATCCAATGTTCAGAGCGGCGCTCGCGCTTACGTTGAGGCGACTCATGCCGGAGGCCGTGTTGCTGGAGGTGGCGAGCCACGGGGAACTCGAGACGGCGCTCGCACTCAGCGGCACAGTGAAATTGGTGCTACTCGATCTTAGGATGCCCGGTGCCCATGGCCTGTCTTCATTGGTTTACTTGCGCGGCGAGTACCCCAACGTTTCGGTCGCAATCATTTCCGGCGGCGCCTATGCCGAAACCATTGACCGTGCGCGCCAGCTTGGCGCCTCGGCATTCATACCGAAATCCGCTCCAATTGACATCATCGCGCAAGCGTTGGCTTGTGTAATCCGCGGCGAGCCATGGTTTCCGGAACATGCAGCAGCCCCGACCGGCCGGAGTCTGCGATTGCAGGACCAGCTCACGGCGCTGACTGCGCAACAATTCCGGGTGCTCAAGTACGTGGCTGACGGCATGCTCAACAAGCAAATTGCCGACAAGCTTGACGTGTCAGAGGGCACGGTAAGAGCACACGTAACGGCGATTCTGCGCAAACTCGGTGTGAGCACGCGAACGCAGGCGGTGATCTTGGTGACGGAATTGGATTTGGAGAGAGACAACTCGGATACGGTGTGATCAACAACAAGAGTCGGAGGAACTCAGCTGAGCAACGCCAACATGCCCGCGCGCAGTTCCTCGGGCCGGATCGGCTTCGCTAATACCAACCACGGTGTGTCGCACAGCGTCTCCTTCAACAGGGTAGCGTGCTCGCCTGAAACGATGACGACGGGCACGACGCGGCTCCAGATAACTTCGAGTTCCGGCAGCATATCTGGGCCCGAACAGTCGCCGAGACGATAATCGAGAATCAATATATCGGGCGCCACGGTGCGACGCGCGGTGCGTAAGCACTCCTCACCACTTCCACACAGCAGTACTTCACACCCCCACCGTTCCAGCAATTTTCGCATCGCATCACGCACATCGTGTTCATCGTCAACGCACCAGACTTTGCGTCCTCGCAACACGCCCTCCCCGACCGGCGCAAGTTCCGCCTTCTCGTGAATCATCGAAGTGTCGCCTTGGGGGACATCTACTGAAAACACACTTCCGCGTCCCGTCCAGGAGCGTACTTTGACATCGTAGTTCAGCAGTTTCGCGATCGTTCTGACAATCGCAAGACCTAACCCGGCACCACGCTCAATGCCGGTCTGCGGGGCATCGAGGCGGCGAAATTCCTCGAAGATCTCTTCGATCTTGTCGGCCGCGATGCCACAGCCCGTATCCCACACCTCGATTCGGAAGGCAGAGCCGACGCGCCGTACCCCAAGTAAAATCTTTCCGGATGACGTGTAGCGGACCGCGTTGGAGAGGAAGTTCTGCAATACACGCCGCAGTAGCGCTACATCGGTAAATAGTACTGCCGTCGTCCTCGCGCAACGCAGTCGGACGCCGTGCGACCGCGCCAGTATGTCGTATTCCCGCGCCAACGACGCCAGCAGAGGCTCGAGCCGAACATTTTCGAGTTTCAGTTTGAGCTTCCCGGACTCGAGACGTGAAATGTCCATGAGACTCGCGAACAGGTCCTCCACCGACGCAAGCGAACGTTCGGCGTGCTCAGCAAGTTCCGCCACGGGTTGATTCCGAAGGTCTTCCTTTATCGCACAGACGTACAGTCGCGCGGCGTTGATTGGCTGCGACAGATCATGCACCGCGGCCGCGAGGAATTTGCTCTTCGACCGGTTGGCACGATCCGCTTCCGCCATCGCCCGCTGTAGATCTTCAGTGCGCTCGGAAACTCTGCGCTCCAGCGACTCGGCGAGCGCACGCAGCTTTTCCTCAACGCGCTTGTACGCGCTTACATCCGTGTAAGAGGTCACATAGCCGACTCCAGGTACCGGATTCCCGCGGATCTCGAGCACGACGTCGCCCGGCAACTCGCGCTCGTGTGCATGGGTGCTTCCGGTTCGCAGGTGATGGATACGTCTTTCGATGTTGGTTTCCGCATCACCGCGGCCGAGCAGGCCGCGCCGGGCATTGTGGCGCATCACTACTTCGACCGGCTGCCCGACCCGGATCAGGTCGGCGGGAAACTCGAAAATCTCCATGTAGCGACGATTCCAGGCGACCAAGTGCAGATCCTTATCGACGACGCTCACGCCTTGCGGGAGATGTTCAAGGGTTGCCCGCAACAAGCCGCGGTTGAATTCAATCTGTTGAATGAGCGCCGCGAGGGCCGCAACCGTTGTATTGATGTCGCGCTTGAGGTTGGCGAAGATTCCCTCATGGGTGCCCTTCATCTGCACGGTCAGATCGCCCTTCGCCACCGCCGCAAGCACCGAGGCGACTTCCCCGAGACCCCCGTCGGCCGTCTCCATTACATGGTTGAGATGCTGCACCATGTCACGAAATGCGTACTGAAACAGGGTTTCGTCACCGCGCTCCGAAAAGTCCCCGCGCGCCGCCGAGTCGACCAGACAGACGATCTGCCCCTGCATCGCCATCAAATTTTGCCGGGCCCTGTAGATTGCCTCGGTCAGCATCCGCTTCTTCCCGGGAAGGGGCGGTAAATTCATCGAGAAGTCGCCCACCGCATAGCGTCCAATGACGTCGCGCATCATCATCGCAAGGGCAACTTGCTGAGCCACTAACTCGTTGACCGCATCGGCCATCTCCTTGTACACACCACTGAACGAAGCGGCGTCGATCTTGAAGTCGATGTCCCCACGCTCGTGCTCGCTTGCGATCTGCCGTTCAGCATCGACAAATCGTTGCAATGTCTGCCGTACGCCCTGCATCGCGCGGACGAGGTCCCCGATTTGGTCGCGACGTTTTGTCGATATTGTAAAGTCGAGATGGCCTTGACTGATTTGATTGGCTACTTCGGTCACGCGTTCGATCGGTCTTGCGAAGCCCCGCGCCACCAGCAGTGATACCAACGCAACGAGGGCCGCGGTGACAACGAGCAAGGCCAGTGCATTACGGGTTGCCTGATTGACCCCTGCGAGACTTTCCTGAGTATCTTGCTGGGCGACGGCGATCCAACCAAAATCGGTGCGCCGAATCACCGCGATACGATCAACACCGCCGACCACATAGTGTTGGACACCTTCAACGCCGGCTTTTGCGGCAACAAAGGCGGGATGACCGGTGTAGTCCTTGAGATTTTGGTTCGACAGTTCATGCGCGCTGGCGATCAGGCGCCCTTCAGGTGTCATCAAGAATGCAAACCCCGTGCGCCCTAGAATGGCCGAGGTGACGGCCTTGCTTACCGCGTCGAGTGTCGCTGCCTCAATCAGCATGCCGCGCAGTTGCCCGTTGGCATTGGAGATCGGCACGGCCATCAGGAAAGCGGGTTTCTGAGAAGTAAGTCCGAGACGAATTTCGGACGAATATTCCGCACCCCGCAATACGTCCTCGTAATACGTGCGAAATTGATAAGAGACCAACGGTTGATCGTCGCTTCGCGCTACGTTCATTCCCGATAGATCGGCCGTATGGATCAGATAGGCCCACGGCAGTTGCTGCGCCACGGACACAACGATTCGCTTGTGAGCCTCCGGGACCATCGAAATCGTATCGGACAGACTTGCCGCCAGCTTCATCACGGCAAGATTCTGCTGAGTCCAGTCGTTCACCTGCTGCACGACGCGATCGGAGAAAAGATGCAGGCGCTCCTGTGCGCCGGCCTCGCCGTCCTTGATGCTGCGGCTCCTCTCGAACTGCCAGAACGTGGTCAACGGCAACAGTGCCACGAACATGAATGCCAACAACAGCTGCGCGAAGATTCCGAGGCGGCGGGGAAGCTTGCGAATGTTGGGCCAGCTCATGGTTCGTTCCAGCGACATGACTAACGCGTTGCCGAGGTGTCGGACGGAGTTTGATCGGGAGTGTACTTCAAGTGTCCCTAAGCGAATGTGCAATTCCCTACTGGAGACTTCACCGTAACAATCACCACAGGCCGCAATCATGGGCCATCGACTCGAATTCCAGACCCTTCCTCCGGCGGGCGGCAAGGTCTAAAACATGGGAGTGGCACAGTGCAAATCAGATTCACAAGCATCCTCTTGGGCGTCGGCGTTCTAGCGGCGGCCCCCACCTATGCCGACGACGTGTCCGACCTCAAGGCGCAAATTCAATTGTTGAATGAGCGGATTGCCCATCTGGAGGCAGCAAAGGCGGAACCGGCGGCAACATCGGCCGCTCCCCCCGCGGCGGCGACACCGTCAACGCCGGCAAATGGACTCAAATCGGACTTGGCCGGCGTGGTTCAGAACGATGTGGCGGCGGCAAAACCGGATCGCGTCAGCATTGCGCAGGCACCAGGCTGGAATCTAATTCACGACGGCAAAACCAATATTTCGCTCTACGGCAAGGTTGACGTCACCCTGGCCTCCATCAACAATGAGGATGCCGCAGGCAACCGGCGTACCGGGTCGGTGGTCTCATGGATGAGCGGAAACCGCTGGGGTATACACGGCTCGCGCCTGATAGACAAAGACAGCGGCACCTACGTGATTACCACGCTGGAGAGCGAGTTCGAGTCCCCGACCGGCAATATGGACACCCCCAACGTATTGTTCAACCGCGATGCATGGTTGGGAATCGAAAGCCAAACCATCGGCAAGTTGACCATCGGCCGCCAAAATACTCTGGCCCGTGACTTCATCGAGACCTGGGGCGATGCCTTCGGCACCGCCAAGGTCGATACCAGCGAAGCCGGCTGGTGCAATAACGCCCATATGCAGCAAATGATCTTCTACGGCGGCGGTTCTGATGGAGTCCGCAACGATGGGTCCATCGTCTGGAAAAGGGTAGTGGGACCCTGGGTCGGCGGAGCTTCCTATGCATTTGGCTTCGTCGAAAACGGTAACGGGCCCGCGACTTCGGCAGGGCAGCTGGCGAACGGAAGCTCGACCGCCGTGGCGCTCGCATTCAACGGCAGCGCGTTCAATCTCAACAGTACGTACACCCATTACGTCGTGTCAAACTACACCCACAACATCGTGACCTTCGGCGGCAACTACCAGTTCGGGTCGCTGGTACAGTGGAAAGCCGGCCTCGCTCACGCCGCCGTTGCGCAGCCGACGGTGGGCAACCGCACGGACAACGCCTTGTCAACCTCACTGGTGCTCACGCCGAAGGGAAAAATGCGCTATGTGCTTGGGTTTATCGACATGGATTTGGAAAATGCCGGATACAACGCAAGTGGGAATACCCTGCTGGTCACAGGAGACACCAGCAAGGTGACATCGGCGGCCGACGGTGCAAGGAAGACATATTACGGCGCGGCTTTCTACAAATTTGACTATCAGTTCGACGTCTATTTCGCCGTCGATCAGGTGCGCCTCTCCGGCGGTTATAAGTTGGGTTCCGCGAACGGGCACAATAGCCAGACAGAGGAAGGTGTTGGCATGCGCTGGAGCTTCTAAAGTACCCTAGAATGCGATCCCTTTCTGCCATCGAATTGCCACGGAGAAGAGTCATCAAACCCAGCGCATCCCGCTTCTACTTACTGGTCCTGTGCGCTATCGTTTGCGGCGCCTTGCTTGGTTATTTCTGGCCCGCGGGCGGAGTGGCTCTCAAACCGCTGGGCGACGGCTTCATCGCCCTGATCAAAATGCTGATCGCGCCGGTGATTTTCTTGACCGTGGTTCTCGGGATCGCGGGCGGCGCTCACGCGCGGCAGGTCGGCCGAGTTGCAATCAAGGCGATCGCGTACTTCGAAGTGGTCTCCACATTCTCTCTGCTCATCGGGCTAGTGGTCATCAATGTCCTGAAGCCTGGCAGTGGGTTCAATGTAAATCCCGCCACGCTCGATGCAGGCGCCGTGGCCAAATATGCACAGCAAGCGAAGGAGCAATCGGCCGTCGAATTCCTACTGCACATCATCCCGAAGACCTTCACGGATGCCTTTACCAATGGCGGAGATCTGCTCCAAGTTCTGCTGCTGGCACTCCTGACCGGTCTGGCACTGATGACCATGGGCGAGGCTGCGCAGCCGGTTGTGCGGGTGTTCGAGGCGCTGTCCAAAGCCTTCTTCAAGATGATCGGCATGGTCATGATGCTGGCCCCGATCGGTGCCGGAAGCGCCATGGCGTTCACGGTGGGCAAGTACGGCGTGCATAGCTTGACGCCGTTGCTCAAGCTGATGGGAAGCTTCTATCTGACTTGTCTGCTATTCGTAATCGTCGTATTGGGTTTTGTCGCGCGGATGGCGGGTTTCAATATTTTGCTATTCCTCCGGTATATCCGCGACGAGTTGCTGGTGGTCCTCGGTACTTCGTCTTCGGAAGCGGCTCTTCCCCCTCTGATGCTGAAGCTAGAACGCCTGGGTTGCTCCAAACAGATCGTTGGTTTGGTCATTCCTGTTGGGTATTCCTTCAATCTGGACGGAACAAATATCTACCTGACCATGGCGGCTCTGTTCGTCGCACAGGCACTTAA
>JALYHU010000181.1 GCA_030776345.1 Pseudomonadota bacterium
AGATCCGGCCCACCGACGGCACGCACAGTACCGGTCAGGCGCTCACCGGCGACTGCTCCGGCTGCCACAACACGAGGGACTGGACCTCAAACTTGATGCCGGCCGGCCACATGCCAAACCCGGGCAACCAAACCTGCGCCACCTGCCATACCGCCATCGGTAGTACGTTGGCAAGCTATGCTACGCTCGCCGGTATTTCGGTCTTGCACACCGGCATCAGCGCGGGCTGCAACCAGTGCCACGGCGGCACGACCCCGCCCCCGCTCACGTTCTACAACAACACTGACAACCCGAAAGCGGCCATTCTGTCGCCGACGCCCCACATCCCGTTCTTGTCGGGTACCGACTGCGTAGCTTGTCATACGCCGAACTATGTCTCGGGCGGCTTCGGTCCGGCGACCGCGATGAGTGCCGCCAAGCACGCGTACGTACCGACCACCTGCAATAAGTGCCACAACACCGGCGCAAATTTTTATGTTGGTGGCGGCACGCCGCTGCAAACCCGCCCCACCAGCGGAATCTACAACCACATTGGCACAGCCAATCCGCTGCAGGCCACGGCGGATTGTTCGCAATGCCACAACACCTCCGCCTGGACGGCGATCGTGCTACCTCAGGGTCACATGCCGAATCCGAGCAATCTGCCGTGCGCCACCTGCCATACGGCGGGCACCAATTACGCGGTGTTGGCCAGCATCTCGGTCCTGCACACCGGCATCACCAGCGGCTGCGCGCAGTGCCACGGAGGTAGCGCAGCGCTGAGCTTCATCAACAACAACGACATCCCAAAGGCCGGAGCGCTTTCGCCCCCGCACATCCCGGCATTCACGAGCACGGATTGCAGCGATTGCCACGCCGCCAACTACACGCTCGGCGGATTCAGCGGCACCACCATGAATGCGGCCAAACATGCCTTCGTGGGCTCGACTTGCGACAATTGCCACGGCGTCGCCTCGGCGGCGAGCTTCTACCCGGGTGCCGCCCTGAACCTGCAGATCCGGCCCACCGACGGCACGCACAGTACCGGTCAGGCACTCACTGGCGACTGCTCGGGCTGCCACAACACGACGGACTGGACTTCCAACAGCCTGCCGGCCGGCCATATGCCGAACCCGGGCAACCAGGTTTGCTCGACCTGCCACACCGCAATCGGCAGCACGCTCGCGAGTTATGCGACGCTGGCCAGCATCTCGGTCCTGCACACCGGCATCTCCAGCGGCTGCGCGCAGTGCCACGGCGACACCACCAAGACGCTCACCTTCTACAACAACAACGACAATCCGAAGTCCGGTGTACTCGCGCCCGTGCACATTCCGATTCTCTCGGGCACCGACTGTACGACCTGCCACGGCACGAACTATGTCGCCAGCGGCTTCAGCGCCACCGCCATGAGTTCGGCCAAGCATGCCTTCGTGACCACGGCCTGCAACACGTGCCACGGCGTCGCCTCGGCGGCGAGCTTCTACCCGGGTGCCGCCCTGAACCTGCAGATCCGGCCCACCGACGCCACGCACAGTACCGGTCAGGCGCTCACCGGCGACTGCTCGGGCTGCCATAACACTGCGAACTGGGTTTCCAACACCCTGCCCGCTAACCACATGCCGAACCCCGGAAACCAGGCGTGCGGCACATGCCACATCGCCATACCAACCTACACCACGCTTGCTGCCAAAGCCGTGCTGCATACCGGCATCTCCAGCGGCTGCATCACCTGTCACGGCGCACCGAACGTGGCGGCACCGATTTTTGCGAATAGCTTCTCGCCCAAGGCCGCGTCCAGCGTCGCGCACATCCCGAGCGGCGCTACGCCGTGCGAGGATTGCCACTCGAACACTACCTTCACGTCGTTCGGCGGCGCGTCGATGTCCTCGGCCAAACACACCTTGATGTTCGGCTACGTCAGCGCGACCAATTGCGACGCGTGCCATGAGATCGGCAAGAGTTTCTATGGGGTCAACAATCTGACCGTGCGGCCGGACCCCGGCCACCACAAGGGTCAGGATTGCAGCGGCAGCTCATGCCACAATACCAATAACTGGGGCGGCGGCAGCACGAAAAAGAAAGCCGCGGCGACCGCCTCGACGCGCAGCACCATCGGCACCGTCGTCAGTGCGCCCGGCACGGCGCAAAACTCCGCCACTGCCGCAACGGGCACCACGACGCGCGGCATCGGCACGGCGGGCACGTCGCTGCTGAGGCGGGAGAACGATGCTGCAACGCTGCGCGCAGCAAGCGTGGGGCCCGGCACGCGCACTGCGCCGCTGTCGCACGCCGGCATCACCGGCAACTGCGTTGGCTGCCACAACGGTGTGCTGGCGGCGGGCAAGGGAGCGACTCACATCGCCGCCAATAGTTCTTGCGAGAACTGCCACACCACCCTCGCCTGGTTGCCGGCGCGCTTCGAGCATCGCGGTGTCACGGCCAGTTGCGCGAGCTGCCACAACGGCGTGTCGGCACCGGGTAAGCCCGCGCGCCATGTGCAAAGCTTCCAGGATTGCGGCGCTTGCCACGGCACCATCTCTTGGAGTGCGGCGACGTTCAGTCACCTCGGCATCACGGCAACGTGCCAGAGCTGCCACAACGGCATTACGGCCACGGCGAAGCAAGTCCAGCACGTCAGTACCACCCTCGATTGCGGCAGCTGCCACAACACCCTGAGTTGGACGGTTGCAGCGAAGGCGGCACCGCGGCTGCGGCCCTTGATACCCGTTCCGGGCAAGAATTCCACCTCGCGCTCAGGTCAGCACGACTCGAACAGCGGTCAGCCGCAGTGATCAGGGATGCGAAGGGCCGCGCTCTGCCCGGGCGGGCGCTGCGGCGCCCTGTGGTCGCGGTTGCGATAGGACTCGTGGGTCTTCTCATCGGCCATGCGATAGCCGCACCGGCACCGTCGCTACCGCTCGGACCGATCGTGCAGCTCATCGACACCGACGAGCGTGAAGATCATGCCGACATCTCCATTCAGTTTGCCTGCTCGGTGCGCTACGTCACCAACAACCCCGTCAGCCGCGGCACCAGTACGACCATCACGCTGCGGCTCGGGCCGGATTGCGGCAGCCAAGTCGGTACGATTGCACCGGAACTGCCGCTGGTGGGCGGAGGCGGTCAGCTGGTAACCGGGGCGCGCCTCGATTCGATCGTTCCCGGTGAAATCACCCTGCAGCTGACGTGGTCGAAGCCGCTCGATTTCGTGATGGCGCCCACCGCGTCCGGGCTCGGCTTGAAAGTGCGGCTTCTCAACACGAGCAAGCGCAAAGGCAATGTTTTCGTGGCCGAATCGGAGCCGGCCGCGGGCTATTCCATCAACCTCGACTCCTCGCAAACCACGTATGCGCGCGAGACGGTGGAGGCGGCGGCAGCCGCCTTGCAGACCCAAGTGTACGTGTCCGAGACCGACATCGAGGATCAGCACTGGTACCGGTTGCGCGCAGGGCCGTTCAGCACGCACAAGGAAGCCGAGCGCGTTCTGAAAGTCGCGCAAGCCGCCTACCCTCGCGCCTGGCTCGCGGTCAATGACGAGCAGACCGACCTTTCGGTGGTGGAACGTGCCGGCGTGCAATCAGCCGCCGCAAGCGGACCCACCGACCCGCCTCTTCCGGACGCGGAGCGCGCGCAAATCTTGCGCGATGCGCGAGTCGCGCTCGAAACGCACAAGTACTCCGAGGCGGTCGACTCGTTGAACCGTCTGCTGCGTCAGCCCCCGTATCCGGCGCGCGCCGACGCCCAAGAATTGTTGGGCCTGGTCCGCGAGCGCGCGGGCCAGCTCGCCCAGGCCAAAGCCGAATACGAAGAATATCTGCGCCGTTATCCGGAGGGCGCCGGAGCAGCGCGTGTGCGCGGCCGATTGCAGGCGCTCGCGGCAGCCTCGCTGGCTCCCAGGTCCACCGGCGAGTTCGGCGCGGCCGCGAACAACCGCTGGACCATGGCCGCGAGCGCCGCGGTCAGCTACCAATATGGCAAGGATCAGACCGTGTCATCCGGAACCACCACCACCACGAACTCGGTGAATTCAGCCCTCGTCTACGGCGATCTGCTGTTGCGCGACCGCGGCGAACGCTACGATTTCATTGCCCGCGTGGATGGTGGCTACACGCGCGCTCTGGGCAGCACCCAGCTGGGCAGCCAGGACCGCGTCACCGCGGCTTACGCGGAACTCACCGACCGCAACTTCGGCGTCACCGCCCGCGTCGGCCGCCAATCGCTCGCAAGCCAAGGCATCGTCGGGCTATTCGACGGACTGTACGTCGGCTATCAAATGAATCCAAAGTGGTCGGTGAGCGCCGCCGGGGGTCTGCCGGCGTATACGAGCTACTCGGTGGTCTCGAGTCAGCAAAAATTCGCCACGGTGACGGCCGAGTTCAATCCGTTCCATCAGGCCGTGGTGTTCGACACGTATTTCTTCGATCAGACCAATGCCGGCGCCACCGAGCGGCGCTCGATCGGCCTGCAGACCCGCTATAGCGTGGCCGGCCGCACAGCCGTCTTGCTGGCCGACTACGACATCGCGTTCCAGCAGCTCAATTCGTTGACCTTGATCGGCAATACCCAGCTGGGTCAGCACTGGATACTGGGCTTCGATGCCGATCACCGCCGCAGTCCCCTGCTCGAGCTCAGCAATGCCCTCATAGGCCAGAGCGCGCCGGACTTGAAGACGCTGCGCTTCGAATCGCAGCCTCCACTCACCCCTTCACAGATCAAGCAGCTGGCGCTGGATCGCACCTCGACCAGCAACACGGTGGTCGTTTCGGCCAGCCACTCCTTCGGCGAGCGCTGGCAGTTCATGGCCGACCTCGCCGCGCAGGAGTTGAGCGGTACGCCCGCCACTCCCGCCATCGGTGCCACGGCGACGACGCCCGGTGTGTCCGCGGTCGCGGCGACGCGGTCGACCGGTCTCGACAAGAATGCGTCGCTGCAGATGGCCGGCTCGAGCCTCCTGCAGGCGAGCGATCAGCATATTTTCAGCGTGCGCTACGACACCTCGCCCACGGCGCGCAGCACCACCCTGTCGTGGGACGCACGCTTCGTGATCACCGGCAACTGGCGCCTGGGTCCCCGATTGAGCGTCGAGCAATTGAACGACCCGACGCAGGGCGGTAAGGAGATGCTGTACTTGCCGCAAGTGCGCGGCGATTGGACCAACCGCACCTCGGTATTCGAGCTGATCGGGGGCTACCAGATGCTGAACCAGCAGACTCAGCTGCAGCAGCAATCGGTGACCGGTCAGGCCGTAACGACCTCGGTGAATGAGCGTTCCCTGTCTGTTTCGGCGGCCTATCGGGTACGCTTCTAACGTATGAACTCGCGCGCGGCCATGATCCTCGCCCTGGCCGGCTTGGCCACGCTGGCCGCATGTACGGCCGCACCGCCCAAGTCCTCGCATGAGATATTCGACGAGCAAAGCGCCAGCACCCTCCTGGTGACCGGCGCGCCGCTGGTGTTCGCGCGCGAGCGCTCGGACGTCGCCGCCCATGCGCGCGACTACGCCACCGTGGTGGCGGTCGAAATCGACGTCTCGGGCGAATACCGTCAATATCTATTGCTGTATCGCTGGTCGACGGTGGACCGCCGCATGTCGCCGCCGCCGCGCCCGGACGAAGGCGAGCTGGTTATTTTTGCGGACGGGCGCACCATCGATTTGCTACCGCTGGCAAAGCTGCCGGTCGATTTGCGTCAGCGCGGCGGATTGCACGTACCGGCGCACGGCGATGTCGTCGCGCACGCCTACCCCGTCGATCCCGCGACGCTGCGTTACATCGCCGCGAGCCACGATCTCACCGTGCGCATGCCGCAAGAACAACTCGACACGCCATTTCCGCTATTCGAGGATGGGCGCAGGGCCCTCGAGCAATTTTTGGAGCGCGCGGCCGCTCCGTAGCAGCACTCAGGGCGGCAATCCTCACCGCACTGTTTTCATCGCCAGAATGATCTGGCCGCGCACCGCCCGCAGCAGGCTGATGTCCTCCGAGCTGATCGGCTCGGTTTCGGGGACGTCGCGGCCGGCCAGAATGCAGGCGATGGGCGACTCCCCCGACACGATGGGCAGGAGAATGAAGCTGGCCGCTCGCGGACAGGCCTCGGTGAAGTACGCGGGAAGGCGCAGGGCGATTTTCGGATCGCGGGCATTTTGGATCTGCAGATCCGACCCGCGGCGCACTGCGGCGGCGAACAAGTCCCCCGCTGCGCCGATGTCGAATTCCAGCTGACTGGCTTGCGCCTGCGTGACGTCGCCGCACCACAGGCGCGCGCGGATGCGCGGCGTACGGGCGTCTCGCAGCAGGAGGATCGAGCGGCTATATCCGAACCCGGTGTGCAGACATTCGAGTGCAGTGCGTAACGTGGCGGTCAAGCCCTGTCCTTGGGCGATCAAGTCGGTCACATCCTGGAGCCGCGAGAGGATGAGTTCGCGGCTGTTGGCGGGCTTGCCGACGGCATTGAGCTGACCGGTGACGGGGGCGGCAGCGTCGATCACCGTCCCGTCCGGAAACGCCTCATCGTCCGGCGCCGCCGGGACCGTCACCTTGAACAGAGCGCGCACCGGACCCAACTGGGCGTCAGCGGCGAGCAGCCAGCGATCGAAGGCCTCACCCGTAACGACGCTACCGGCGATGCATTGGCGGCGCACCTCGGCGATCAGGGCCTCCCGTTCGGGGCCCTCCGGATGACGCAGATGCTGTGCCGTCGTTTCCGCCAAGCGCACGATCCGGCCAAGACGCTGCAGGTGCTTGGAATCAGCCGGTCCGGCAATCCCGGTACTGAGCGACACGAGCGTGCCCGGAATCCCCCAGAACGTCAGGACTTCCTTGGTCATGTCCGCGATCGACATCCCGAGCACATTCTGCGCCGCGCTCGCTTCGCTGGCGCCGTTCTCCATCCGCCGTACAATTTCCCGGAAACGATCGAAATCGATCATCACCAGCAGCATTCTCGCGACATTGCCGAGCAGTGCTGCAATGCCGGCCTTCTCCCTGTCCTCGGGCGGCAATCGACGCGCCATTTCGCGCGCCAAAAGCGACGCCTGCAGGGCTTGGATCAATTCCACCTTCATCGTCGCCGCCCGCTCCGCATCCGGAATCTGATCGACGAACATCATTCCGAGCGCTATCAGCTTGACTTGCTCGAAGCCGATCAAGACGATGGCCTTGGAGACGGTGCTGACGGTCGAGCCCGAGTTGAGCCGGTAGAGCACACTGTTGGCAATGCCGATGATGCGCTGGGTCAAGTGCACATCGGCGAGAATGAGATTGCACAGTGCCTGGACCGACTCGAATTTCGAGTCGGCCATCGCGACGATGCGTGCAATGTTCGTCCCCAGCCCCGGCAGCTGCGGGTGGCTGCGAATTGCTTCGAGAAGCCCGTCGGCTCGCGGATTAGAACTCAGGGCGTCGGCCATCGCCCCATTATCGCCCCGCCGGGGCCCAAAGTCTTACCCGCGGCCCCGGTAAGGTGCGATGCCCTGATCGGGCAGCCAGACGCCGGCGGGCAGTTCGCCCGCCTGAAAGAATACATCGATGGGCATACCGCCCCGCGGATACCAGTAAGCGCCAATCCTCAGGTAATGCGGCTCGATCGCTTGCACCAGCCGCTTGCCGATACCCACCGTACAGGCCTCGTGGAAGGAACGATAGTTGCGATGCGCATGGAGGAAGAGCTTCAGGGACTTGCTTTCGAGCAGCCACTGCTTGGGCACGTAGTCGATGACCAGGTGCGCAAAATCGGGCTGCCCGGTGACCAAGCAGAGCGCCGTGAACTCCGGGCACGCAAACCGCGCCACGTAAGGCGTCTCCGGATGCACGTTCGGTACGCGTTCGATTACCGCCGCTTCAGGGCTATCGGGCGTGTCGACGTGACGGCCGAGCTGCGTCAGGGACGGTACGGCTTGAGAAGAGTGGGCTGATGTGGGGACCATATACGGAGGCTCTCGATGGGAAGCCGCTAGGGTACCGCAGGTCCGCGGATCGCGTAACCCGCCGTGATGGACGCTGCCAACGCCTTCTCGGCGCGGGGCACGAGGCGAGCATCGCCGACACGCTGTGCCACCGCGCTGACCCCGGGGGCGGGCCCTCGCCACTCGAGTTGCTCGACGGCCGTGAAAAGTGCAGCGTCCTCACGCAGCGTCGCCAAGGTTTTGAATAGCAGCGCCAGTTCGCGGCGCCCACCGAGAACCGGCTCGGGGAAATCCTCGATTCTACCGTGACGATCTATGAGGCTCGCGGCGCCTTTTGGGCCGATGCCGGCGAGTCCGGGATATCCGTCGGCGCTATCTCCCACCAGCGCAAGATAGTCGGGAATTCTGGCGGGCGCCACACCGAACTTCCTGCGTACAGCCTCTGCATCTCGAATCGCACCATTCTTACGATCGACCTGAACGACGCGATCTTCGCGCACGCATTGCGCTAGATCCTTATCGGGTGTCCAAATACAGACTTTTTGAACGGCCACATCTTTGGCTGCCTGGGCCGCCGCCGAGGCGAGCGCGTCATCGGCTTCCAGTTCAACCATGGGCCATACCACGACGCCCATCGCAGAGATGGCATCTTCCAGCGGGTGGAATTGCGCCAGCAGAGCGGGCTCTATGCCGTCGCCTGTTTTGTAGCCGCTCCACAGCCCGTTGCGGAACGATTCGATGACGTGGTCGGTGGCGACCCCGATGTGGGTCGCACCTTCCTCGATCATCTGGAGCAGGCCATTCAATACCCCGGCAACAGCGCCCATCGGCCGATCATGCCCTTTGGTGAACCGGCGCAAGCCATAGAAATGGCGGAAGAGTTCATAAGTACCGTCGATCAAATGAACGATCACGGCGAACCCTCCAACGGTCTTTTCGATCTGTCGAGCGCCGAGCGCAGCGCCGCGTCCAGCGCGTCTATCTCATACGGCTTCGTCAGCACGTCGATAGGCTCGGCCTCGGGTCCCTTCATGTCCGACCCGGCATAACCGGTCGTCAACAGCACCGGCAACTCCGGATGACGTCGCCTCACCTCGCTCGCCAACGCGAGTCCGTTCATGGGTCCGGGCATCATGACATCGGAAAAGACGAGGCAGATTTCTCGATGATCGGCTAACGCACCCAGGGCCGCTCCGGCGCTCGCGACCCGTATGACCCGGTAACCGAGGTCCCCGAGCATTTCAGTGACCAGAGCCGCCACTTCGTCATCGTCTTCCACGAGCAAGACCGCTCCCTTGAGCGCTCGCCGCCGCAACGTCGTATCCGGTTCGCTGGACTTCACCGCGGGCCGCTGCGGAACGACATCGGAGCGAGGCAGCAGCAGCGTAACCGTCGTGCCGCGTCCGACGGCGCTGTCCACCTCTACGGAGCCGCCGGATTGTTGGGCAAAGCCATATACTTGCGGGAGGCCGAGGCCGGACCCTTTGCCGATTTCCTTGGTGGTGAAGAAGGGCTCGAATATCCGCGCAAGTACTTCCGCCGGCATCCCCACGCCGGTATCGGCTACCGTCAAGATTACGAAATCCGCTGGCAGGTCCCGCTCCTGGCGCGCGCGGACATTCCTGCCCCCTATCGTGATCAACCCGCCCTGCGGCATCGCATCGCGGGCATTCACGCACAAATTCAGGACGACGAGTTCGAGCTCGGCTGGATCTACCTTGACCGGCCACAGATCTTCGGCCAACTCCGTCCTGACCTGAACATCGCCGCGAAGCGTGCGGTCGAGGAGTTCCCGCATGCCGTCGATTTGCCGATGGACGTCGACCGGTTCGGGATTGAGGGGCTGGCGCCTCGCGAAAGCGAGCAGTTGACGGCTCAAGGATGCGCCACGTTCCGCCGCCTGCCTCATCTGGCCCAGAATGCGCTCCTGACGCTGCGGTTCGCCGGCTCGCTTCAGTAAACTCAAACCCCCGGAGATGACCATCAGCAGATTGTTGAAGTCGTGCGCGACGCCGCCCGTCAATTGTCCGATGGCGTCGATCTTTTGCGACTGCCTGAGTTGCCTTTCGACCTCGGCGATGCGGGCCTGATCGCGAATGCGTTCCGTGACGTCGTACACGAATTGGAAGGCGCCGATGAGTTCTCCGTTGCGGTCACGCAATGGATTGAACTTCATCTCATAGTAGCGCCGCTCCGAGTTCGGCTCGCTGAATGCGTCGACGGCCGTGAATTCTTCTCCGGCGAGCGCGCGGCTCCAGAGCCGTTTCAGCGCGTCTCGATGTTCCGGGCAATGCTGCAGCAATTCGAGCATGTTGTCGCCGACCCTGGGCCGCACCCCGAACATCCGCTTGAACCCGGCGGCGCTCGCTCGGTTGATCGCCAGGAAGCGATGATCCAGATCGACCACTTGAACGAATGCATCGGTGGCTTCGACGATGTCCACGAGGACTTTGCGCTCCGCCAGCGCCTCCGCGACGCGATCCTCCAAACGTTCATTGAGTTCGCGCAGTTCGGCCTCGGCCGCTTTGCGGGTTGAAATATCGATGGCGGTGCCGATGACGCGCACGCAATGATCCTCTCGAAAGAGGGCCCTGCCCTTGGCGGCGATCCAGCGAACGACGCCGTCTTCCTTGCCCACCGTACGGTATTCCACGTCGTACAAGGCCCGTCGCCCCGGATCCAGCGCCGCTTCGAAGGCGGCGATGGTTCGTTGGCGATCCTCGGGATGAAGCCCGCTGTAAAAGTCAGCCAGCGACACCGGCACGGCGGCAGAGATTCCGAACATGGCTTTGACTCGCGGCGGCCAATACAGCGTGTCGGTAACCATATCGACGTCCCAGAGACCCACCTCCGCGGCCTCGGTCGCCAGCCGCAGCTGCTCCTCGCTGTCACTGAGGGCTCGGACAGCCAGCGCTTGCTCCGTCACATCGAGGCAAGAGCCGATGTAGCCCACGAACTCACCGTCCACGAAGCGCGGGGTGCCGCTCGCATCCAGAATGCGCCATTCGCCATCCCATCGCTTGCGTCGATATTGGGTGTGATAGGGTTCGCGGCGGTCGAAGGCCGCGTCGTACACTGCGACGCAGCGATTGAAGTCATCCGGATGGACGCCATCGACCCAACCATAGCCTGCTTCCTGTGCCATCGTGCGACCGGTGAAAGCGAGCCAAGGTGTGTTGAACCAGGTACAGGTTTTATCTACATCGGCAATCCAAATCAATACCGGGGTCGAGTCGGCGATGTCGCGAAACCGCGCTTCGCTTTCGGAGAGTTGACGCCGATCGGCGGCTGCGCGCTGCGCCGACAACACGTGTGCCGTGGTCTCAGAGCAAACGACCAAAACGCCCCCGATGCCGCTTGCCGCGCTCGAATCAAAGAGGGGGCTGTACGTATAGGTCCAATACACCTCTTCCAAGCGACCATGGCGGGTAATGGGAATCAGCGCGTTCTCGTGGAACGTGCCGCCGCTGCCGCTCATGGCTTGGGCGATTTGCGGCCCGATGATGGGCCAGATTTCAGCCCAGACCTCGCGGGCCGGGCGGCCCAAGGATCCTGGATGGTGCTCCGGACCGATCGACTGACGGTAGGCGTCGTTGTAGAAACATAGGAGGTCGGGCCCCCACCAAATGTACATGGGCTGGGCCGAGTTCAAGAGAAGGCCGATCGCAGTGCGGAATGATTCGGACCATCCTTCTGGGGACCCGAGCCGTGAGGCTTGCCAGTCAAAGGCACGCAGCAGCGCGCCCATCTCCCCCCCGCCTTGCAGGCAGCGGGAAGCCGAAGCGCGACTTGGCGGTTCCCGAAAGTCAGGATCGAGTGCAGGCATCGCTTGTCAACCCCATGTCAGTCGTCATTTTAGAGGAAAAATGGCAACCGGTGGCGACCCCCGGCAGGCCTTCATACAGTGTTCGGCATCGCTCGATACTGTTCGGCCCGCTGCGCATGCGATGTCAGCAGACGTGCTCGCGCAAAAAATAGTGCTTCGCTACTATGGCACAGACTTGCCATCGACGGTCTCTGCGAGCTTCGACAATGAGTACGTCCGTAACAAGGCTGCAAGACAGTTCCCCGGTCTTCTACTACCTGCATAACTTTCGGTGTGCAGTGGGATGGATCCTGGAGCGGTACGGCGACCTCCTGTCGCACGACGAGAACACCTTCATCGAAGAATTCAACGCCTTACCGTTGCTGTCGCAGGCGCTGCTCGTGAGGCTGATCATGCGCAAGGGACAGCACTTTCGCGCAGCCAAGATTGATTACCCCGAAATCGGGTCCCCCGCACGTGCACTGGGGCCGCTGATCGACCTCCAATGGATCGATCCTCGACCCCTGCTCGGTCTCTCGGAATTATTCCGGCTGGCGACGCGGGTTGAAATCAGCGCGATGTTCCCGGATTTGCCCCGGGGCATGCTCAAAGTCGAGACGCTCGCGCTGCTGCAACGGGCACAGCCGGCGCCTCGTTCATTCGAGGAGTGGCGTGGGAGCGTTGCCGAGCCCGTGTACTTCGTCACGGTCGCACCCCTCTGCACAAAGTTGAAACTCCTGTTCTTCGGCAACTTCAGACAAGAGTGGTCGGAATTCGTACTCGCCGATCTGGGGATCTTCAAGTACGAGTCGGTCCGCTTCGCCGAAAATTCTCGGGCATTTCAGACTCGAAAAGATGTCGAGGATTTCCTCACGCTCTATGAGTGCCGGCGTGGGCTGCGAGAGAATGCTCCTCTGGCCGAGGTTCTGGCCCACGTCCCGCAGACTCCCCTCGATCACGAATGGCTGGAAAGCCGGCGCGCCAAACTCATTTTTCAGATCGCGCGAGCATTCGAGCGATGCGGCGAGTGCGGCAAAGCGCTGGATCTTTACACTGCGTGCCGCTATCCGGGCTCGCGATTCCGGGCCGTGAGATCGCTGGAAATGGCCGGACGCGACAGCGATGCGTACCAAGTTGCGGTGGATGCCGCCGCGGCACCCGAGAGCGCCGCCGAAGCGCAGAGGCTGGCCCGCGTCCTCGCCCGGCTCAAGCGCCGGCTCAAGCTGGCACCGGACCCGAAAGTCTGCCCCGTTCGACCTGAACGACTGGATCTGATCGTCCCCGCACCCAGGGGCAATGAGTCGGTGGAGCATATCGCGCGCGCTCACCTTGCAAGACTCGGGGCGCCCGTCTACTACGTCGAGAATGGCCTCATCAACTCGCTCTTTGGGCTTCTCTGCTGGGATGCGATATTTGCACCCGTCAGCGGCGCCTTTTTTCATCCGTTTCACGTGGGGCCGGCCGACTTGTTCAGCCCGACCTTCCGCGCCCGCCGTGGCGTGCAGTTCGACCTCAGTTTGGCGAGCCTCGAGACGCAGGGCTATCGAACCGCCATCGTCGACCGATATCGCGAGAAGCAGGGCATCCAGTCGCCGTTCGTCTCATGGGGCCTGCTCAGCGAAAAACTGCTCCATGCCGCGCTCGCCTGCATACCGGGCGTACATTTGCGACGCTGCTTCGAGCGGCTGTTGTCGAACCTGCACGAAAACCGCAACGGCTTGCCCGATTTGATCCAATTCTGCGTTATCGAGAAGCGCTATCGAATGATCGAAGTGAAAGGGCCGGGCGACCGTCTGCAAGACAATCAACAGCGATGGATGCAGTTCTGCCTCCAACACGGGATTCCCGTTGCGGTATGCCACGTGCGATGGGCATGAAGCCGGAGACAATGCATGGCGAAACCGGTGACAAAATCAGCGCTTCGCAGGGTTCGTGAGGGTCTCGATACAGCGCTCCAGGTGGATATAGCTATCTACGCCGGCACAGCCCAAGACAATGCCGCGTCCGGCTGTGGGAAATTCATTTTCGGCCACCAACCTATTGTAGGCAGCGGCTTCTTGAGCTTCGCACCTGCGCCAGTCCCACAGCAGCGGTCGATTGCCCGAGTCTCCCGAGGTTGATTTTTTGGCGCAGTAGAGCACGATCCTGTCCGCCGTGACCCGGTTCTTCACCTGCGCCGATGTCCCGCCCGTCGGCCACGCCGAAGGTCCGCGATCATCGCCGATATCCAAGTGGGCCTTATTGGCAACCCATACCGATTCCTGATGGAAGTGCGCCTTGTAATATTCATCCGTAAGAAGGCCATCCCCCTCTCCTTCAGATGCGGTCTCGCCGGCCGCCGTGCGTGGAGCGGGCGGCGCTGGCGGGGCGGGCGGGGCGGGAACGGACGGTGCCGGCCCGAGCGCACGGTCGTGCTGTGCCTGGAGGAGCGGAATCCTCGGGCGGCCAGCGATGTGCCACCCGTAATCCGCGCAAGCTTGCGACCATGCGAGTGCGTCGGCATAGTCCCTCTCGGTCCACCCGGCAAAGAATTGCTGGCTATCCGTCGACAGCGCGCTATCCAACTGCGTGATCGCACTGCACGTCTTGGAGGATCCATGGACGACGAATGTCGGTGCAGCCGCTTGACCATGGGCCTGGGACGAAAGGCAAAGCAAGACAGCTCCGGTCAACTCGGCACTTGGATGACGGGGGTGCACGATACCTCTCTTGCGACGCTGCATGCCACTCGGTGCAACCCGCTTCTTCCCGATCCACCGTAAAAGTTTGCGCCCGGATCCCGATTCAACGCAAGTGCGTTCATTTCTGTCAAAATCTGCCGGATTCTCACTGACTTCCCCCGTGATGTACGTCGGCAACAGAGACGCGAATGAAAGTCGAGGCAATGCTGTGGATGTTGATTTTGGTAGCGCTGGCGTTTGCCATCGTGTCGCCGAGATATCGCAAGTACGGCCTCGCCATCGTCGGGCTTGCCGTGGTGACGGTCGTGGCCGTCATCGTGCTCGCGAGGCGGAGCGAAATACTGCCTCCCCTCCCCCCCGGTCTATCGGTTCAGCGTTCGAAACGCGTCGATTTCGAACAACTGCATATCGATAAGCTGGACCAAGAAGATCCGGAAGCCAAGACGCGCATCAAGGTGTCGGAGATTCGATTCGATCAGATACGCCCCTTCACGGGCGCGGAAGCCGGCACCATCGAATCGGTTCGCGCCCGTCTCCATAATGATTCGCCCCGCTTCACGCTGACCGACTACGCCTATGAGTTGGTGGTACAGGATTGCATGGAGAAGGTCTGTACCACGGTGTACGACCAGCGTGGCCGCGCGTCCACCGCGGTCCCGGCGAATCAAGCACGCGACGTGGTCATCGATATCCGCGGCGGCGAGACGCGCGAATCGTCGCCCGTCAAGTTGACGGGAACGCCAAAGATCATCCTATCGGCGTCCGATACCCGCGCCTATCGCGCGCCCTCGACTCTTTGAAATTGCCTGCCCCACGACGACGACATTTTCCGCAACACGCGCAGCATGCGGACCAATGCGCTGATGCGCTGGTTGTGCTGACCGAGGTTGCACATCGTCGACTTCGGCTCTACACTCGCACCGAATATAAAAAAGATCAGCGGATGGTCAACTAAGGCGCAGTCGTGTCCCCGGTCTTGGAGACTGCACGTTCGTGCGTCTTCGAGGCAGCGCGGGTCGCGAGGGAGGTGCGATGATGGTCAACGAGAAACCGTTGATGCGGGCCAGTCCCCTTTCTCTTTTTACTTGGTCCCGTCATGGCCGAATCACATGGAGAACGTGATGAAAACTTTGCTGATGTTCGCAAGCCTGTCCCTCCTCGCGGTAACCCTGAATGTGTCCGTTGCCCAAGTGAGTCCCGCCGGCTTGGACACGGGCAAAGCGGCTTCTACCAACGAACTCGACGAAGTGATAGTCACCGGCACGCGGCGTCAGGACCGCACCGTCGCAGAATCGTCGGCGCCAATCGACGTGCTCAGTGGCACGGAGCTCGCCGGCTACCCGGCTGCGAACATGCTGGACAGTCTTTCCAACCTGGTACCGTCCTTTATCGTCGGGCAGAATTCCATTTCCGATGCGTCGAGCTTCGTCCGCTCGCCCTCCCTGCGCGGGCTGCCCGCGGATGAGATGCTGGTTATGCTCGACGGCAAACGCATGAACCGCTCGGCGCTGGTACAGGTGTACCAGGGCGGCGAGACCGAATTGGCCTTCGGTTCTCAGGGACCCGACCTCAATTCGATTCCCTCGATCGCCATCAAGTCGCTGGAAATCCTACGCGACGGCGCGTCGGCACAGTATGGATCCGACGCCATCGCCGGTGTGCTCAACTATCAATTCCGCGACAGCCCCTCGGGCTTCCAGTTGGATGGACGGTACGGTAAATATTTTCCGACGGGCTACGGAAGCGACGGCGGCGACGGCCAGATCGCGGCCAACTTAGGATTGCCGTTGGGCAGCCAGGGCTTCGTGAACATCAGTGCCGAGTGGGCCCGGAACGAGCAGACCATCCGCAACCCGACGCGGCCATCGGCGCTCGCCTTCGCCGCCACCTATCCCGCCCTGGCATCCCTCTTGCCGAATTACCCCGGCCCGGTACAGCAGTGGGGAACACCACCGTCGGACAGCGTCAAGGTGGTAATCAATTCCGGCATCAAACTCGACAACGACGACAAGGTGTATTTTTTCGCCAATTACGCCGACATCCAGACGAACGAGAGTTTTAATTATCGTCTGCCGAAGACGGTCAGCGACTCCTTCGGCAATACTTTTAAAAATCATCCGGCGTTCAACAATATCTACCTGGATCCCTGCACCTCCGCCTTTACCGGGTGTCCGGTCGGGGGGTATATTCAGGACAGCAACACCTTCAATTTCGCCTCCGTCTACCCAGCGGGCTTTACGCCCCGCTTCTACGGCGTCACGCAGCAGTTCTTCGGGGCCGCTGGATACAAGGGCACCAATCGCTGGGGTGTGACCTACGATCTTTCGGGTACCACGGCCCAGAATTCGCTGGCCGTTTCCCTGCGTCATTCTCTCAACCCGTCAATGGGACCTCTATCTCCCACCAGTTTCTACGACGGCAAGTTCGTGCAAAAGGAAAATAATTTGAACTTGGATTTGAGCTATCCCTGGGCGGCGCCCGGTCTAGCAGATCCGATATCGCTGGCAGGGGGACTCGAATGGCGCGATGAAAACTATCAGCAGCTGCTGGGTGACCGCGCGTCCTACGCGGCCGGTCCTTATGCATCCCAGCCGCTGTATACGTGCGCAGCAGGCGCATGCACGCCCGCTCTGGATGCGTCCGGCAATCAAATCGCCGCCACACAGTCGACCGCATCGAACGGCTATGGCGGCATCTCCGCCCCGGTCGACGCTTCGCAAGTCAGCTACGCCGGTTATCTGGATGTAGAAGCCGACGTCCTCCACAGTCTCACGGTCGGCATGGCGGGACGTTTCGAGCATTACGCCTCCTTCGGCAACACCACCCTCGGAAAATTCCAAGTTCGCTACAAGGCCACCGACTGGCTCGCCTTGCGCGCCACCGCCAGTACCGGGTTCCATGCGCCCACGCCGGGACAATCGAATGTCGAGACCCTGAGCACGACGTTCTTGCCGGGCACCACGACTCAGGTGCAGATCGGCACCTATCCGGTAACCAGTTCCATTGCCAAGTTCTACGGGGCAAAGGCGCTGAAGCCCGAGGAGTCGACCAATCTCGCCGGCGGCATCGTGCTGACGCCGATCCGAGACATGCTGGTGACCCTCGACTGGTACAGCATCGCAGTTCGCCACCGGATCGGTATTTCCCAGCAGTTCAACGTGACTCAGGCGGACATCAACAGCCTCTCGGATCTAGCCTACGTCGGGGCCGGCGGCACCGTGCAGTACTTCACCAACGGCTTCGATACCAAGACCAAGGGCGTGGATCTGGTGGCCAGTTATCCGATCGAACTCGGCAATGCAGGCCGCATAGAACCCGCCGTCGCGTTCAACTACAACCTCACCCACGTCACGTCCTATGACCCCACGGTCATCGGCCTCGCGCGCATCGACGACATAGAGCACTACGCTCCAAACCGTCGGGTGAATCTGAATCTCAGCTACGCCTTGGGGCCGATTCGGGCCACTGTGCTCGAGAATTACTACGGCACGTGGCGGGACGAGAACGACTACCCGGGCCAGCTGTTCTCTGCCAAGTGGACCACGGACCTCAGTGTGTCGTACACCTTCTTGCAGCACTTCACCGCGAGCATCGGCGGACGCAATATTTTCAACGCGTTTCCCGACACCATTGCCAACACCGCCGCCTCCCATATCTATCCTCAGACGGGCGGCGAAAGCGATGGTGAGCGGTATCCGCGTACCGGCGGCCCGTTCGGCTTCAACGGCGCATTCTGGTACGTTCGCGCGACGGCGACTTTCTAGCAGAGGGGATGCGAGCGCCCGCATTCGTCG
>JALYHU010000182.1 GCA_030776345.1 Pseudomonadota bacterium
GGCCATAGCGAGTGGGAACCACCCGATCCCTTTTCGAACTCGGAAGTGAAAACGCTCTGCGCCGATGCTAGTGTCGACTTTGTCGATGTGAAAGTAGGTCACTGCCAGGCTCTTGATTCGATGAAAATTGAACCCTCACCGGCGTAAGTTGGTGAGGGTTTTTTCGTTTGCCGCAGGTACCGGCAGATCGTGTCGCGGACTATCATGCGCAGTATGCAAACCGCCACCACCTTTGAGCTCCCCGGATTTCGCGTCAGCAAGTCGCTCGGGGTGGTGAGAGGAATTACCGTGCGGACGCGCGCGCTCCCCTTGAGTATTCTCGGCGGCTTGAGAACGGTGTTCGGCGGCAGGGCGGGGATTTTCTCCGAGTTGTGCGAATCCGCCAGAGAAGAGTCGTTCCAGCTCATGATCTCGCACGCGAGAAGATTGGGCGCCAATGCCGTCGTCGGTATTCGTTACGACACCGGACCCATGGTAGGCGCCGCGGAGGTTCTATGCTACGGCACGGCTGTCAATGTCGAGCCGCTGGAATCACGTGAGCGTGGAGCCCTGTAGCAAGCGTCGCCGATCAGTCGCCGCGGCGCAGCCGCTCACGCCGGTCCGCCATCCACTCCCGGCAGGGCTAGCCGCGTTTGATCAATCCATGGCGCTTCTTGCCCACTGCAAGGCGCGCCATGCCCTGCTCGTCCAAATCCGCCTCCGCGAGCGTCGTGGTGGCAGACTGCACCGGCTGGTCGTTCAATTTCACGCCTCCCTGGTCGATCAGCCGACGCGCCTCGCTCTTCGAGGCCGCCATGCCCAGCGCCACTACCACGTCGAGAACCAGCATCCGCGCGCCCGGTTCGAGCGTCAAAGTGGGGAGGCCCTCCGCAGCAGTGCCCGTGAACGCCTTGGCCGCGGTCTCCATGGCTTCGCGCGCCGCCACGTCTCCGTGACACAAGCGCGTGGCCTCGGTGGCGAGGATTTTCTTGGCCTCGTTGATCTGCGCTCCATTCAGGCTCTCGAGACGGGCTATGTCGGTGAGGGGCAGATCGGTGAACATACGCAGGAACCGGCCAACGTCTCCGTCCTCGGTGTTGCGCCAGAATTGCCAGTAATCATAGGCCGACAGCCGCTGAGCGTTGAGCCACACGGCGCCGCTCGCGGTCTTGCCCATCTTGGCGCCCGAGGATGTGGTGATGAGCGGCGAGGTCAGCCCGAATAGTTCCTGCTCACGGACGCGGCGGCCGAGCTCCACCCCCTGCAGGATATTGCCCCACTGATCCGAGCCGCCCATCTGCAGCGTGCAGTCGTAGCGCCGGTTCAGTTCCACGAAGTCGTAGCCCTGCAATATCATGTAATTGAATTCAAGGAAGCTCAAGGGCTGCTCGCGCTCGAGGCGCAGCTTCACGCTGTCCATGGTCAGCATTCGATTGATCGAGAAGTGCCTGCCGATGTCGCGCAGGAACGGGATGTAGCGCAAGCCCGACAACCAGTCGTCGTTATTCACCATGACGGCGCCGGTGGGACTATCGTCGAAGCGCAGGAAGTGATCGAAAATCTTGCGGATGCCGGCGATGTTCGAGTTGATCTGGTCATCTGTGAGGAGCTGGCGCGTCTCGTCGCGCCCCGATGGGTCCCCCACCTTGGTCGTTCCACCGCCCATCAGCACGATCGGCCGATGCCCGGTTTGCTGCAGACGCCGCAGCAGCATGATCTGCACCAGGCTGCCGACATGCAGGCTGTCGGCGGTCGCGTCAAAGCCGATGTACGCCGTGACGATGCCGGACCGCGCGCGCTGGTCGAGGCCCGCGGCGTCGGTCTGCTGATGGATGTAGCCGCGCTCGGCGAGCGTGCGCAGAAAGTCCGATTTCAGCTCGACGTCAGATGCCAGTTGCCCACCAGATGCCAGTTGCCCACCAGATGTAAGTTCCACATCGGACTTCGATCCAGTCACGGCCGATCCAGTGTCGTTCATTTACGGGCCCCGAGCCGCGCCAGCATGGCCGACAGGTCCTCAGGGCTGATATAGAAGTGCTCGCACACCCGTCCCCATAACATCGCTGTCGGGACGTTTCGATCGCCGCGTTCCTTCTGTGTCTGGTGCAAGACGTACAAAACCACTCGTTCCTCGCGGGTGAGCCCATCGCGCACATCGGGTATGCGGTCGTAGCGCTGAGTCTGCTGGCCCTTGCCGGTAAGTCCTTCCATGCCTTCATTCTCGCAAGCTCCGCAGTCCCCTGCAATTCCGCAGACCCCTGAAGACACCGAAACATTGGACAGAGAGAGTGTAAATAGCCACTATGATTGGCTTGGCACGGGCTACGGAAAGCGTAGGTGGCATATGAGCATGAGCATGGGCGCTACCGCACGGCTGCCGATGACCGTACTGGACGACGATGCGTGGGACGACCTGCTGAGCTTCATCGAAGAGCGCCGGGTCATACCGATCATCGGGCCGGAACTGCTCCAGGTCTCTACCGCCGCGGGCCCGCGGCTGCTATACGACTGGCTCGCGGAAAAGTTGGCCGCACGGCTCAATGTCGACACGTCGCAATTGCCTCAGCCCTACACGCTCAACGACGTGGTCTGCTGGTTCTTGGGGGCCCGCGGCCGGCGCGAAGAGGCGTATGTCCGTTTGCGCGGCATCCTCAAGGATGCTGCCTTCGAGCCTCCGCAGGCGCTCCGCCGTCTGGCGGCGATCCCCGAGTTCGATCTGTTCGTTTCGACCACATTTGACCCGCTGCTCGAGACCGCCATCAATCTCGAGCGATTCGGCGGATCACCCTCCACCGACGTGCTCTCGTACTCGCCGAATCGCGTGGTGGATCTCCCGTCGGAGCGCGACCGCCTGCAGCGGCCGGTGGTGTATCACTTGTTCGGCCGGCTATCGGCGTCCCCGACTTATGTCATCTCGGACGAGGACTTGCTGGAGTTCATCTGCGCCTTGCAGAGTGAACACTTGGCGCCGGAAAAGCTGTTCCATGAACTCGAGCACAACCATCTGCTATTCATCGGCAGTAATTTTACCAATTGGCTGGCGCGGCTGTTCCTGCGCATGGCCAAACGCCAACGGCTGTCGGACCCGCGGGACGTGGGGGAAATCATGGCCGATAACCACACGAGTCAGGATGAGCGCCTGATGTCCTTTCTGCAGCAAGTCAGCGTGCGCACGCGGATCTATCTGGGCGCCGAACGCTTCGTCGATGAATTGCACGAGCGGCTCGCTGTGAGCTGGGCGACTATGCCGCCAGCGAGCATAGCCTGCGCGAGGCTCTCGAGGCGCGCACTCACTGGCCCGTCGGCACCGACGATGACCGGCGCGAGCAGGCGGAGGTGAACACGATGCTGGCCCTGGCGGTCAACGGCCAGCACCGCACCGCCGAGG
>JALYHU010000183.1 GCA_030776345.1 Pseudomonadota bacterium
ACCGAGACGCCGCCCAGCTCGACGCCGGCCGAGAAGCCCTGGCACAGGCGGCCGAGCACCACGATGAGCGGAGCGAAGAATCCGATGGCCTCGTAGCCCGGTACCAACGCAATCGTCAACGTGCCCACCGACATCAACGCCAGGGTCACCAGCAGCCCCTTGCGCCGGCCGATATGGTCGATGTACGCGCCCAAGAATATGGCGCCCAAGGGACGAATCATGAAGCCCACGGCGAACGTGGTCATCGACAACATCAACGAGGCGAATTCACTGCTGGCGGGAAAATACGCCCGGCCTATGGCGGCACTGAAATAGCCGAAGATCATGAAATCGTACATTTCCAAAAAGTTTCCGCTGGCTACGCGGAATACCGTCTTGATCTTCCCCCGGCGTTGTTGCGGCGTCAGCATGTGTCCCCCGGCCATCCACTAGTTATGAATTTGCAATCCAGGCGCATGCTAAAGCATCCGCGCGCTCGCGCACTGCGAATTCGTGCTTTCGTTCAGTCTCGATTCAGGTTGACCATCTATGCTTCGAACCGCACCGTCAATATTTCAACAATAACGATCGGCGATAGGGGGAATTATCATGAGGCTCGATGCGAATCAGTCAACCGGCAGCGCACGCAGCTCTGCGGCGGCCTTGCTCACGTATCTCGGCGTGGCCATCATGGGCAACGCCGCAATTGCGGCGGAAACCGAGGAACCGCTGATCGAGATCGTCGTGACGGGCTCTCGCTTGTCCTCCGCCAATGCGTCCAGCCCCAGCCCCATCGTCGTGCTCGACAACGAAGAACTCCTGCATCAAGGAACTGCACGAGCCGAGGACTTCTTGAACACTTTGCCGCAAGTGAATTCGGGGTTGACCTTGGGAGCCAATGGGCCATCCGTCGCGCCCCTGACCGGTACGGCCACCGCCGATCTGCGCGGTATCGGAGCCTTCCGCACGCTGGTGCTGGTGAACGGCAAGCGCACGGCTCCGGGCGATCCCATCAACCCTTCTGCCGACTTGAATACGATTCCGAGCACGCTGGTGAAGCGAGTCGAAGTGCTGACGGGCGGTGCATCGGCCATTTACGGTTCGGACGCGGTTGCCGGGGTCGTGAATTTCATCTTGGACACGAACTTCACGGGTTTCAAAGTCGACGTCGAGGGCGGCATCAATCGCGCCAGCAACGATCGCCGCGACCTGCAGAACATCGAGCGCGCCAGCGGCATCAACCCGCCCACCGGCACCGTGTATGACGGAACCTCGACGGATCTGTCCGTGGTCTTCGGCCGGGATATTTTCGACGGTAACGGTCACGTGACCGCGTACGCCGGTTATCGCCACGCGCAGGAGGTGACCGGTGCGAGCCGGGACACCAGTGCATGCACATTGACCGAGACCGGCAGTTCCTATCAATGCCTACTCGACGGCACCACCTCGTCGGGTCAATTCGTGCCGCATGCCGCCGACGGCACGCCGCTCACGCCGCTCACCCTCGACACCGCCAACGGCCACGCGTTTCGGCCGCTGAATACCTCGGCTGACCTGTTCAATCCGGCTCCCTATCAGGATTTGCAGCGTCCCGACACCCGGTATAACGCCGGCGTGTTCGGGTCTTACAAGTTCGGCGACGCCATGAACCTGTACACCGAAGCGCAATACACCGACGACAAGACCACCGTGCGCTACGAGCCCGTCGGTACCACCGCGACGGGCTCCGCGTTGAACACCTTCGGCATCAATTGCAACAATCCTCTGCTGTCGGCGAGCCAGGTGAACGACCTGTGCACCAGTGCCGGTTTGGCGCCCACGGACGTGGCCCAGGTGGACATCGGCCGCCGCAATGTCGAAGGCGGTCAGCGGTCGGACCAATTCCATCACCAGTCCTACCGCATCGTGCTCGGGTTGAAGGGCCAAATCAGCGAGCCTTGGTCCTATGACGCAAGCGTGGTGCACGGCCGAGTCAACGAGCGGGAGATCCTGTCCAATGACTTCTCGCAGGCGCATCTCGCCAATGCTCTGAATGTGGTGAGTGTGGCCGGAGCTCCCACGTGCCAAAGTGTGGTCGACGGCAGCGACCCCGCCTGCGTTCCCTACAACATCTATTCCGTCGGCGGCGTCACGCCGGCGGCGCTCGGGTACATTACCGAGGGCGGCATGCAGTCGGGCTTTGCCCAACGCACCATCATTTCCGGCCAGATGATCGGCGACCTCGACAAGTACGGTATGAGGAGCCCGCTGGCTGCGTCCGGTTTCGGAGTGGCTGCCGGCGCCGAATATCGCGTCGAGCAGGTGCGCTACAACCCCAACGCCGCCTACGCCACCGGCGACCTGCTGGTCTCGGGCGCGGCCCATCCCACCGAGGGGACCTTCCGGGTGGGCGAGGTGTTTGCCGAAATGAAAATGCCCCTCATCGAGGACCGGCCTTTCGCAAAATCTCTGGTTTTGAATGCCAGCGATCGCTATGCGCACTACACCCCGCAGGGCAATGTGAACGCGTACGGAATCGGCCTGGAATGGGCGCCCGTCAGCCTCGTTCGTCTGCGCGGCAGCCTCAGTCGAGCGGTGCGCGCGCCGAACGCCTATGAGTTGTTCACCGCGCAGGTGCTGGGGCAGACCAATCTCACCGATCCCTGCGCCGGATCGCTCGACCCGACCGCAACCCAGTCGCCAACCGCGTCGGCGGGGCAGTGCGCAAACACCGGTGTGAACCCGATTACGCAGTACGGCCATATCGCGCCGCAATCCACGGTCAACGTGGTGACGGGCGGCAATCCGAATCTGAAGCCCGAAACGGCGAATACGGTCACCATGGGTTTCGTGCTCACGCCGCTCGTGAACGTGCTGTTCACGGCCGACTACTGGCGGATCAAAGTGAAGCAATACGTCGGCGGCCTGCCAGGATCGTTCACGCTGGCGACCTGTTTGAATACGGGTGATCCGTTCTATTGTTCGTTGGTGCGACGCGATGCCAGCGGCTCATTGTCTACCGGCAACGGCGCCGCTGCCGGGCGCATCATCGGTACGCGATTCAATACCGGTTCTTACGGCGCCAGCGGTGTGGATTTCGAGGGGCGCTACATTTGGGAGCTCGAATCGCTGGTATCCAAGGCCGGCAATCTGTCATTCAGCTTCACGGGCAGCGTCGCCCTCGACAACCCCATCGACGTCACGCCCGGCGTGTCGGAGACCGATTGCTCCGGCTACTACGGCCCCAATTGTTCGGGCGTCGGTCCAACATCGCCCGTGCCCCGCTGGCGGCATCGACTGCGGACGACCTGGGAGACCAAGCATGATTTCGAGTTGTCGCTGAATTGGCGCCATATCGGTCAATTGAAATCGGAGTTCACCAGCGGCAATCCGAACTTGAACAACCCGGCGAATGTCTATGCGATCGATTCTCACATCGGGGCCTACGACTATTTCGATCTGGACGGCAACATCGACGTCACGCCGCACCTGAACATCAGGCTGGGCGTCAACAATCTGGCCGACAAGAAGCCCCCGGTCATCGGCTTCACCGCAAATCCGCTGCTGGTCAACGGCAACATGGCGGCGGGTTTGTACGACACCCTGGGACGATATTTGTTCGTCGGGTTCACGGCGAAGTATTGAGAGCGCGGCGAGGGTGCGTAGTCGGTTTAATTCGCCCCTCGCCGTAGTCTTTATTTAATTTTCGGATGTTAACCTCGTCCGTGCGTGTTTGACGAAAACGTTTCAATACCACCAGTGAAGATCCATATGAAAAATCTACATTCTCTGACTGTGTCTCTTGCCTTATCCACCTTTGCCTGCGTGGCGACGGCCGGCCCGCCGTTGCAATTGGTTGAGTCCAAGGCGATCGAAATTCCTCATTCGGCCGGCAAATTCGATTTCCTGCGCGTCGACGCGAAGCGGCACCGGTTGCTCGCCGCACACGAGAATGATGGCACCGCTGATTATTTCGACACTCAGAAGAAAACGCTGATCACGCGCCTGAAACTCGGCGGCGCCGTCGATACGGCCGTGGACGCCGATTCGAAATTCTATTACCTGAGCGTGCAGGAAGCCGAGCGGGTTGCGGTGGTCGATGCGGCGACCTTGAAGGAAGTGAAATCGATCAAAACCACGGGGCCCACCGATGCGATCCTCTACGAACCGAAGAATCACATGGTGTACGTCACGCACGACGAGGGTCAGGATGTGTGGGTGATCGATCCGGCCACCGCGAAAGTGGCCGCGACCATCACCATCCCCGGCGTTCCCGAATTCATGGTCTACGACGACAAGGCCGACAAAATCTACCTGAACATCAAGAACAAGGACGTGGTGGCGGTGATCGATCCGTCCAGCGGCAAGGTCGTCGCACAGTGGCCCACGGCACCGGCCACACAGCCACACGGTCTGGCATTCGATGCCGACAATCATCGTGTCTTCGCCGCCGGCGGCACCGGTAAGCTGGTGGTGATCGATACCACCACGGGCCTGGCCACCGGTTCCGTCGATATCGCACCCAAAGTGGACCAGATCGCATTCGATGCCGTGGGCGGCCTGCTCTACTGCGCGGGTGCCGACAAGATGACGGTGGTGCGCACCACCGGCGGCAAGGTGACGGCTTTGGGGGATCTGACGACGGCGGCGACCGCTAAAAACGTCGCTGTCGATCCGTCCTCACGCGAGGTGTGGACCACCTACACCGACGGCAAAAGTTCGTTCGCGAAGGCATGGATGCCGCCCCAGCCGTAAGGTTGTAGAATGGTCTGGCGAGAGGAGAAATGGGGCAGGGTACGCCCTCGGGGGCCATACGAAAATACTCGTCGTCGAAGACCAACAGCGCATTGGTTTGTTCCTCAAGCAGGGCCTGCTGGAGCGCGCCTATGGCGTGACGTGGGTGCGCTCGTGCCGTCAGGCGAACGATGCCCTGTGCGAGTCGAACCACGATGCGATCATCCTCGATTTGGGCCTGCCCGACGGCGACGGTTTGCAGTTGCTGCAGCAGTGGCGCAAGTCGGGATTCAATGAACCGGTGTTGATCTTGAGTGCCCGGGATGCCGTTCAGGACCGAATCAAGGGGCTGGACCTGGGCGCCGATGACTATCTCTCGAAACCGTTCAGTATGGAGGAGTTGCTGGCGCGCTTGCGCTCCTTGCTGCGCCGGCAGTGCGCCGTCAAGGAGGCTGTCCTCGAGCACCGCGGTATCAAGCTCGACCTCGTTGGACGGACGGTGCACTTGGCCGGGGAGCCGATGGATTTGACCAGCCGCGAGTTTTCGCTGCTGGAAATCTTCATGCAAAACGTGGGCAGAATCCTCACCCGCAAGCTGATCTGCGAGAAATGCTGGTCATCGCACTACGACAATGAAGCCAATCTATTGGACGTGTATATGAGCCGATTGCGGACTAAATTCGAGTCCGTGCCGGGCCCGCCCCTGTTCAAGACTCTGCGCGGCGTCGGCTACCAACTGCTGTGAAATCCATCGGTGCGCGGCTTGCGCTATGGTACGCCGGCGCGGCCACGTTGACCTTGGCGTGCTTGTTCGTCGCAGGCTACTACCTTCTCGAGATTCACCTGGTGAACGGTCTCGACCTGCTGAACCGGGCCCAGTTCGCGCAGATCAGCGCGCACTTGGGCGACGATTACGCGTCGTTGAATCCGCGGGTCATCGATACGCGGATTCGGGAGACCACCAATTACTCTTCGGTGCTTTTTTTCATCACCATCGACGATCCCAACAGTCCCGTACGGCCGATTTTTTATTCCACGAATTTGCGCGGGCAAGCCATTCCCGACGTACCGGGACAGCGGATGTTCAATGCGAAGATGGCGGACATCGGTGAACTTCGCGTCGGCGAATTCATTTTGGGACCGTTGGACGTCACCATCGCGACTCCCCTCAACGGTGTGCGTGCGGCCATGCGGGACTACAGCGAAATCTGTGTTTGGCTGCTCACCGTGATGGTCGCTATCAGCTTTGCCATCGGCATGGGACTCAGCCGGCTCGCGCTGCGGCCGGTACGGTTGATCCGCGAAACCGCCAACCACATCAGCTCCGACAACTTGAGCGAACGGATTCCGGTCCCCCATGTTCGCGACGAGATATCCGACCTCGCGCGGCTGCTGAATCAAATGTTCGATCGACTGGAGTCCGCGTTCGATCAGATCCGGCGCTTCACCGCCGAAGCGTCGCATGAACTCAAGACACCCTTGTCGCTGATCCGGTTGCAGGCCGAGAAGCTTCTGGTCCACGGCAATCTCGATGCCGCGAACGAGGAATCCGTGCACGTGCAGCTCGAGGAGATTGCGCGGCTCAGCCAGATCATCGAAGAGTTGTTATTTCTCTCGCGGGCGGAGGCGCGCGATATCCATCTTCACTTGGTGAAGCATGATCCCGAGGCCTTGTTGACGGTTTTCAGTCAAGACGCGCGGGTTCTGTCGGAGCATCGAGGTCTGCAATTCGTGCACTCGCATCAGGGGGACGGTACCGTACTGGTCGAGCCGCGGTGGTTGCGTCGCGTGCTGCTGAATCTCCTCACCAACGCCTTGAATGCGTCGCCGCAGCACGGCACCGTGACGCTGCGTTCGGTGATGGACGGGGGAATTTGGCGCGTCTCGTTGGACGATCAGGGCGCCGGCGTCGAGCCTGAATTTCGTGAGCGCATCTTCGAACGTTTTTTCCGTTTGGACCCGGCGGTGGACGTCAAAGAAACCGGCAGTGGGCTCGGGCTGGCAATCTGCCGCAGCATCATTGCACTTCATGGCGGCCGGATTTGGGCGGATGCTGCGCCGGATTCGCCGGGTTTGCGCGTCATATTCACCCTTCCCGCGGCGGGCTGATCGTGCCGGGTGCAGCGCGTAGACTTCCCGGTGCCGATGCGCAGGCATTGTCGTCTGCGCGGCTGCGCATCGTGCTTCGCTTGATTTACAAAACTGTACAGATCGATTTGGTGTCGGCGTGATAGCTTGCGGACCGTCGGAAGAGCTGCCCGTCGGCGGGCGTAAAAATGATGAGGACAGTATGCTGGTGGGCCGCACTTTCTTACGTTACGCGCTCCTCGGAGCGCTCTGTGCGGGATGTGCGCTGCAGGCGACGAAGCCGCCGAGCGTGCCGGTGCCGGAGCAGTTCGAGAGAGCATCGCCCGGCGCGGCGGCCAATTGGCCGAGCAGAGACTGGTATCACGGTTTCGGGAGCCGTGAATTGGATGTGCTGATCGACCAGGCCGCCGGCAACAATCTCGATTTGACCGCGGCTCGGGCGCGGATTGCCCAAGCCGATGCGCGCGCTCGTCAAGCGCATGCGGGCATTCTTCCGAGCGTCGAGGCCAACGGCCTCGCCAATCATTATAGGGCTCGCTCGGCAGCCGGGAACCTGCACGAGACGGATTGGTCCGGGTTATTGTCGGCCAGTTATGAGGTCGATTTCTGGGGCAAGAACCAGGCCACGGCCGATTCGGCGAGATATCTAGCCTTGGCCTCCCGCGCCGACCGCGACACGGTGGCGCTCACCACTTTGTCGGGAGTGGCAAACGGTTACTTCCAGGTGCTCTCTTTGCGAGAGCGCTTGAGTACCGCTCGTGGGAATTTGGACGCCGCCCGCAGCCTGCTCGACGTGGTCGAGTCCCGCTACAAGGTGGGATTGTCCAATCCGGTGGAATTGGCGACACAAAGAGCGGCGTTGGCGGCGGCGCAACTGGCAATTCCGGAATTGGAACAGACGGAAGCGGAGGCGCTCACATCCCTGGCCGTGCTGCTGGGACGACAGCCGGAAGGGTTCACCATCGAGGGCGCGCCCATTGAGTCGATCGTTGAGCCCGCGGTCGCCGCCGGCTTGCCGTCCGAAATGTTGACGCGGCGTCCCGATATATTCACGGCGGAAGCGAACCTCCGGTCGGCGAATGCCGACCTCGTTGCAGCGCGCGCCGCTTTGTTTCCGTCGTTGAAACTCACCGCCTCGGGAGGGGTGGCGAACCCGGCGGTCGCGGCCGCGGTCAACACGCTGACGGGAGTGGGACCGTCGTTGAATCTCGGTGCCGCGCTCGTGCAGCCGATATTCGACGGCGGGAAACTGCGCGCCATGCGCGCGGAGTCACAAGCCAAGGACGAGGAATTGGTAGCGACTTATCGCGCGACGATTCTCGCGGCGCTGGTAGACGTCGAGAATTCACTGTCGGCCATTCAGCATTTGGACGCCGCGCGCGACTTCCAGAACGAGAACCTAGCGCAGAGCGAGCGCGCCTTCGAGGGCGCAAAGTTTCGCTACAAAGAAGGCGCCGGCGATTTTCTCACCGTGCTCGAGGCGCAAAAGATCGTGTACACGGTACGCGATCAGTTCAGCCAGTACAAACTCGCTCGGCTGCAGGCGTTGGTAAGTCTCTGCAAGGCGTTGGGCGGCGGCTGGCAAGCCCCGCAAGCGGCTTCCGCGGCAGGATTGCAGCCTTCGCCCAAACTCGATTATTAAGCGCTACTCCGTCACGGAACAACAATGATGACCATGCCAATTTTGATGCCGGGCTCGGTGCGTACCGCACGAACCGCCGCGATCGCACTGATGGGTGCTGCACTATGCCTGGGCTGCCTGCTGCTGTCGGGATGCAACAAAACGCCTTCCGCAGCCGCCGATCCCGCGCCCGGAGCCAAAGCTCCCGCGCCCGGCGCCAAAGCGGCTTCGGAACAGGCCGATACGCCAGCGGCGAACGGCACGGATGCGGCAGCCGGCAAGGACGAGGCGAAGGACAAACAGGAGGCGGGGAAGGAAGCACCCGAAGTCGCGTTGACGCCCGAGCAAGTGGGGAAATTAGGTCTCGTCACGGAAGTCGCGCAAGCTACCGAGCACATGGAGGAGGTACTCGGATACGGCGTCGTCGTTGCGCATGAGACCATTGCGACGGCGGCGGCTGAGTTGACCACCGCCCAGGCTTCGCAGCGGCTCAGCCAGTCGGCGTTGTCGCGCGCCAAGCGGCTGTCGGGGACGCCCGGCGCCGTGTCGGCCGACGTCGAAGAAACCGCGCTGCATCAGTCTGCGGTGGATGCCGCGGCCCTGACGTTGACGAAACAGCGTTTGTCCTCGACCTTGGGCATGAAGCCTCCGTGGAAGACCGACGACAACAGCCCCCTCCTGCAGGATCTGGCCAGCGGCCGAATGAAATTGGTGCGCGTGACTTTTCCGCTCGGGGCGTTGAGCGGTGGAACTCCCAAAACCTTGCGCGCCACGCATATCAGTGCGGGCAAGGATCAGGGCTGGAAAACGAATATGGTGTGGGATGCGCCGGCCGACGCCGCCGTGCCGGGACGAAGCTTTTTCGCGATCTTGAAAAATAGCGACGCGGGCGAAGGAGAACGGCTGATGGTTTGGGCCCCCGTCGGCGAGACCGTTTCCGGAGTCATCGTTCCGGCGACCGCGGTGGTGCTGAGCGACGGCAAGTATTGGTGCTACGTCGAGGAGAAGCCAGGCACGTACGTGAGGACTGCGGTCGATACCGCGAGGCCCACTTCCGACGGCTACTTCGTCACCGCCGATGTCATGGCGGGCGACAAAATAGTCGTCACGGCGGCGGGTCAGTTGCTGGCGAAGGAATCCGGTTCGGGCGCGGAGCCGGACTAGCCATGATGCGCGCTCTCGTCACGCTGTGCGTGCGCCACTTCGGCGCGGTAACGGCGCTCACCGTTCTGGCCCTGGTCCTCGGATGTTGGGGAGCGCTGCGTTCGCCGTTGGACGTGTTTCCCGAATTCGTGCCCTCGCAGGTCGACATTCAGACGGAAGCCCCGGGCTTCGCACCGCAGCAGGTCGAAGAGCTGGTCACCAAACAAATTGAAAATGCCGTCAATGGTGCCGCGGGGCTCGCGACGATGCGTTCCGAGTCCGTACCGGGTCTGTCCGTGGTGACGATCACGTTCCGGGACGGGATCGACGTGCATATCGCGAGGCAGGGGATCTCGGAGCGCCTCTCCGAGTTGGGAAGCAGCCTGCCATCCGGCGTGGGGACGCCGAAGCTGTCCCCATTGGTTTCCAGCACCATGGACTTGCTGAAAATCGGCCTCTTGTCCGATAAAGTCGATGCATACACCTTACGCGACACGGCGGATTGGATCATCAAGCCGCGGCTTCTTGCGGTTCCGGGCGTCGCACACGTCATCGTGTTCGGTGGCGACGTCAGGCAGATTCAAATTCTGCCCGACGTGCAAAAGCTGGCAAGTTTCGACATCACGCTGGCGGACCTGTCCGATGCGGTACGGGCCGCCCTGCCGCTGCGCGGCGCGGGCTTCATCGATCTGGCTGCCCAGCGCATACTCCTGCGGTCTCCGACGCCGGCGCCCGACGTCGGCGCCATCGCACAGGCGGTGGTGGCCGTGCGCAACGGCACGCCCCTGTTGATCGGTGACGTCGCGGAAGTGAAAATGGCTCCGGCGCTGCGTTCCGGCGACGCATTGATCATGGGCAAGCCGGGGGTGATGATGTCGCTCGCCAGTCAGTACGGTGCGAACACGTTGACGGCGACCTTGGCGGTGGAGAAGGCGCTCGCCGATCTGCAGCCCGCCTTGAAGGCCAGCGGAATCACGCTGTATCCGGGACTTCATCGGCCGGCCAATTTCATCGAACGCGCCCTCGGCGACCTGAAGGAGTCGCTGGTGATCGCGGCGGTACTCATTCTCGCCGTCCTCTACCTTTTTCTTCGCGATTTCCGCGCCGCACTCATCGCTTTTGCCGCCATACCGCTTTCGTTGCTGGCGGCGGTCTGGGTACTCGACCGCATGGGTCTCAGTCTCAACACGATGACCTTGGGCGGCTTTGCCGTTGCGCTGGGCGTCCTGGTCGACGACGCGATCATCGGTATCGAAAACATACTCCGCAGATTGCGCGAAAATGGAAAACTTTCGAATCCCGAGCCGCGGCTCAAGGTCGTTCGCGAGGCTTCACTGGAAGTGCGCGGCCCGGTGATCTATGCCACCGCGGTGGTCATCGCCGTATTCCTGCCCGAATTGTTCACCTCCAGCGTACAGGGTCACTTCGTCGGCCCGCTCGCGCTGGCATTCATCTTCGCGGTGCTTGCATCCTTGGTGGTGGCGATGACATCGACGCCGGCGCTGTGTGCGTTGTTCCTGCGCAGCCACGATGCAAAGCCCGAGGCAGCGTGGCTGCGCCGGCTCAAGGCATGGCAGGACGGCGCCGTGCACGGCGTGGGCAAACATTTCAAGCTCGTGGCGGCCATTTTGCTGGCCATGGTGATCGCCGCTCTGGGTACGCTGCCGTTCGTCGGCGGGACTTTCATGCCGGACTTTCGCGAAGGCCACTTCGTCATGCAGGTATCGAGCTCCATCACGGGTACGTCGCTCGACGAAATGCTGGAGGTGGGCAAGCGCATCAGCGCCGACGTGCTGGCTCTGCCTTACGTGCAGAGCATCGAGCAGCAGGTGGGCCGTGCGGAGCTCGGCGAGGATACTTTCGGTCCGCACCGGAGCGAGTTCCACGTCGAATTGAAGCCGGAGACGACCGTGGATCAAGGCGCCGCTCAGGAAGAGCTGCGCGGAATCCTCGAGCATTATCCGGGCGTGCAAAGCGAGGTCGTTACGTTCCTGGGCGATCGCATCAGCGAGAGCCTGAGCGGGGAGACGGCGCAAGTGGCCGTCAAGGTGTTCGGCGACGACATGGATGCGATCGAGGGGAGCGCGGATAGAATCGTGGCTGCGCTGGGAAAGGTGCCGGGCATCGTCGATCTGCAATTCAAGCGTCAGAGCGGCACGCCGACGATTTCGATCCAGGTGATTCCGCAGGCGCTCGCGGCCAGCGGTCTCAAGGTCCAGGACGTGCTCGACGCGGTTGAATCCGCTTATGCGGGCAAGATCGTGGGCCAGACGTTCCAGGGCATTCGGACCGTCAACGTCAGCGTCTTGTTGCCCGAGGGCGTGCGTCATCGGCCGACGAGTTTGGCGCACCTCATGATCCAAAGCCCCATGGGTCCCATCCCGCTGTCCCAGGTGGCCCGCGTGGCCGCTACGCAGGACCGCTACAGCATTCAGCACGACGGCGGCCAGCGCCGTGTCAGCATCACGTTCAACGTGAAGGGATCTTTGCAGACTATCGTACAGAAGGCCCAGCAAACCATCGCCAGCTCCGTCAAGCTGCCGACCGGCGTATTCGTCGAGTTCACCGGAGCTGCCGCCGCAGAGGCACAGACCCGCGCCGAGCTTTTTTTGTATTCCGGCCTGGCGCTGGCGTTGATCGTGATGATCCTGTTCGTCTCGTTCCATTGGCGTGCGAATAGCTGGCTGGTCTTGGCCAATTTACCGTTCAGCTTGATCGGCAGCGTGCTCGCGATCGCCGTGACCGGCATCGGCATTTCGCTCGGCACGGTGGTCGGCTTGGTGACGGTGTTCGGCGTCAGCGCTCGCAACGCGATATTGCAGCTGGCACACTACGAGCATTTGGTGGAGGTGGAGGGCGCGCCCTGGAGTCTGGACGTCGTGATTCGGGGTGCCAATGAGCGGCTCGTACCCATTCTGATGACGGCGGCGGTCACCGCCTTGGGCCTCGCGCCGCTCGCTTTCGGGCTGAATCGCCCGGGTCAAGAAATCGAAGGTCCCATGGCGGTGACGGTGTTGGGGGGGTTGCTGTCCTCTACGTTGTTGAACTTGTTCGTGCTGCCCGCATTGGCTCATCGATATGTACGCATTCGCCAGGAGACCCCCGGGCACGAGACGCTCCAGCCGGCGCAATGAAACTCCTTTTGATCGAAGATGATCTTGAACTCGCGAACTCTCTGGTCGAGCGGTTTCGCGAGCAGGGGTATGTCACCGAACACGTGAGCGACGGCACGGCGGGGCTCGCCGCGGCGCTCGGGGGCGACTTTCGCGCCATCATCGTCGATCGCATGCTGCCGGGCATGGACGGTTTGGAATTGGTGAGGGCGCTGCGGCGCGAGAGATCGACGCCGGTGATCTACTTGACCACCCTCGGCGGCATCGACGATCGCGTACAGGGGCTCGAGGCCGGTGGCGACGACTATCTGGTGAAGCCGTTCGCCTTTGCGGAGTTGCTGGCGCGCATTCGAGTCATGACCCGGCGCACCGACCAGGCGTCCCCCAAGCTCTCCGCAGGGTCCATTGAAATGGACCTGGTGCAGCGTACGGTCGTGCGGGAGGGCCGAGCCATAGAGCTCACCCCGCAGGAGTTCCGCCTCTTGGAATACATGATGCGAAACGCCGACCGGCTCGTCACGCGCAAGATGCTCCTCGAGAATGTGTGGGAAATTCATTTCGATCCGCACACCAGCGTCGTCGAAAGCCACCTCAGCCGCTTGAGGACGAAGCTCAATCACGGCTGTGCGCTCGATGCCATTCAAACCGTGCGCAGCGTGGGATATCGGCTGCTTGCGTCCAATTAGAGTCGTCAAATCAGACGTTTTCCGCCTCGCGGCGCTGTTCGCGTTCCTGTTCCTCGCACTTACCGGAATTCTCGTCTGCACGGTTCTTTGGATCGTCCAAGGGACGCAGAAAGCCGCGCTCACCAGCGCGAACGACGCCGATATATCGACCGTCGTCAACGGCTTTCACGATGAGGGACTGCACGAAGCCATCGAGGTCGTCAGGCAAAGGTTGGGGCCGACCGGCTTCAGGCCGGACGTCTACATCGTGATCGAAGACGAACTGCAACAAAAGCTAGCCGGGAATCTACCGCCTCTTCCCCCTCGATTGGGCACCTTCGCGATCAGCTTGCCGGATGCAGACTTCTACTTCAAAGATGCGAAGCATCACAAGCACCACGGGTTCACTCCCATCTTGGGCCGCGGGATCGAAATCAGCAAAGGCATTTACTTGTTCGTGGGCCGCGATACGACGTTCCTGACCACCGTCGCGCAGCGGATTTTGGGCGCATTCATGTGGGTGGTGCTCGGCGCATTCAGCATCGCCGTGGCCGTCGGCTTATTCCTGGGGTCGCGCTTCATGCGGCGCGTGGATGCCGTTGCACAGACCTGCCAGAGCATCATCGCCGGGCGCTTGGATGAGCGCATACCGCTCCTAGGCCGCGAAGACGAGTGGGATCGGCTGGCCGGGGCGATCAATGACATGCTCAATCGAATTGCGGCGCTCCTGGAGAACCTGCGCCAAGTGTCGAGCGACGTCGCCCATGACCTGCGTACCCCGCTTACGCGCATGCGCAACCGGCTCGAGGAAGCGCGAACCAAGTGCACGAACATTGCCGAGTATTCCGCGGCGGTGGAGACCGCAATCGAAGATACCGATCAGCTCCTCGCGATGTTCGCGGCGCTGCTGCGGATTTCACAGGTGGAAGCCGGCACGCGCCTCAGTTCTTTCGCGACCGTGTCGTTGACGGAAGTCCTGGAGAATATTTTTCAGATGTATCTTCCGGTTGCGGAGGACTACCGGCACACCCTCACATCCGTGATCCAAGCCGGCGTTTACATTCGCGGCGATGCCGAACTCTTGACTCACATGTTCAGCAATCTGGTCGAGAACGCCATCCATCACACGCCCGAGCACACCCGCATTCGGATACTGCTCGAGCGGGAAGCCGACCTGATCGCGGCGTCCGTCGTCGACGATGGCCCCGGGGTGGATCCGAGCGAGCGCGAAAAGATCTTGCGGCGCTTCTACCGGGTTTCCAGCAGCCGCTCAACCGCGGGCCACGGATTGGGTCTGGCGCTGGTCGTCGCCATTGCGGATCTCCATCATGCCAAGCTCCTGCTGACGGATGCGAACCCGGGGCTGCGCGTCACGGCCACGTTTCCCGGCAACTGGGCCTGGTAAACTCAACGGAGGTGCAAGGCGGTTGCGTTTCCCTGGGCCGAGAACTAATCCAAAAAGAGAACTATTATTCATAAGATATTGATTATTAATGAATAAAATATTCGAGTTACTTCAAAGAATATATTGGGAAGACACGGATGCCGGCGGCGTCGTCTACTACGCCAATTACTTGAAGTTCATGGAGCGCTGCCGTACCGAATGGCTGCGCGCCCAGGGCATCGATCAGTATCGGCTGCGGCTGGAGCGGC
>JALYHU010000184.1 GCA_030776345.1 Pseudomonadota bacterium
ATCGGGGCGCCCGGCATCGGGGCGCCCGGCATCGGGGCGCCCGGCATCGGGCCGGCCGGAGCTGCCGCTGCCTTCAGCGCCTGCTTCATTGCCGTTTCCCGGACCACCGGCCGCGTTTTCGCCGCCATCGCGGCGACCTCGGCCCCGCCGACGTCGGCTGCGACCTGTACGCTCGCCGCCTGTACGCTGCTCGCCATTGGAGTCCCGCGGTGGCTCGTTGCCGCGCGGCACGTTATCCGGGCGCGGCGCCTGATCCCCGCGTGGCGCCTCTGTTCGCGGCGAGTCCGCACGCGGTCCTTCATTTCGCGGGGGGCCTTGACGCGGCGCAGCCTCGCTACGCACTCCTTCATCGCGCCCCGACACATTGGCTTGTCGCCCGGAACCTTCGCGGCCCGGACGCTCGCGACGCGGATCGCGGCTCGCCTCGCGCGCCGGGCTGTCGCGCCCCGGGCCATCGCGGCCCGGACCATCGCGCCGACCGTCGCGCTGGCGATCGCGGTCGCGGTACCGATCTCGATCGCCACTGCCGCGGTATCGATCGGGCCGCGCATCGCGTTGCGGCGACGGTCGGCCCTGGGGGGTCTGCGTCGAAGGGGATTCGGTGGCGGCCGTCGCGGTTGCGGAGCGGGTCCCGAACAGCCACTTCCACAGGCGCACCAACGCCCCTTCCCGAGCAACCTCGACCGGAGGGGGCGGCGGCGGCAGCGTGGGTGCTTCGGGAACCGGCATGGGGATGATGGGCGCGGCAGAGGCGGGAAGAATGCTCGGCACCAAGGGCGCTTCCCCTTGCGGCTTCTTGTCGCGGCTTCCGATGTTCGAATCGTCGACGACGGGTTGGTCCGCGATCAGATAACTGGCTGCCGTATTTTCCAGCAGCTCCTTTTCGTCGTCGCGGATGCGGCGCAGCGTATACGCAGGGGTTTGCATGTGCTGGTTGGGTACGATCACGAGCGAAACCTTGTCCCGCGATTCGATCTGATTGAGCCAATCGCGCTTTTCATTCATGAGGTAGGTCGCTACGTCGACAGGTACCTGGGCAATCACCCGGCCGGTGCGCTCTTTGCGTGCTTCCTCGCCGATCAGACGCAACAACGACAGCGACATCGATTCCACGCCACGGATGGTGCCCATGCCGCTGCAACGTGGACAGTTGATGTGCGTGGTTTCGCTCAGGGCCGGCCTGAGGCGCTGCCGCGATAGCTCGAGCAGGCCGAACCTCGACAGGCGGCCCAACTGGATGCGGGCACGATCCATTTTCACCGCGTCGCGCAGCATGTCCTCCACGGCACGTTGGTTGGCCGTGGATTCCATATCGATGAAATCGATCACGATCAATCCGCCGATGTCGCGAAGGCGAAGCTGCCGGGCGATTTCCTCGGCGGCCTCGAGATTGGTGTTGCGGGCGGTGGCCTCGATGTCCCCGCCGCGCGTACTGCGCGCCGAGTTGATGTCGATCGACACCAGCGCTTCGGTGTGATCGATGACCAGACTGCCGCCCGATGGCAGGGTAACCTTGTGCGAATACGCCGATTCGATCTGGCTTTCGATCTGGTAGCGCGTGAACAGCGGTACCGGATCCTGGTAAAGCTTGAGTTTGCGTTGAGCGTCCGGCGGCATGAAACGCTGCATGTATTCCTGAGCCTTTTGGAAGGCCTCAGGCTGGTCGATCAAGCATTCGCCAACGTCGTCGGAGAAGTAATCGCGCAGACCGCGGGTAACGGCGTCGCTTTCCTGGAATATCAAGAAGGGCGCCGGGCGTCCATCGTTCGCGGCCACGATCGCGTCCCAGGCCGTCTTCAAGTTGTTCAAATCCCACTGCAGTTCTTCGGTGGTGCGGCCGACGCCGGCGGTGCGCACGATGGCTCCCATCCCATCGGGAATTTGCAGGGCGCTCATGGCTTCGCGCATCTGATCGCGATCCTCGCCTTCGATGCGTCGCGATACGCCGCCCGCGCGCGGATTGTTGGGCATGAGCACCAGAAACCGGCCTGCCAGGCTGATGAATGTGGTAAGCGCCGCCCCTTTGTTGCCGCGCTCTTCCTTCTCGACCTGCACGATCAGCTCTTGACCTTCCTGCAGCAGATCTTTGATGTTCAGGCGGCCGCCGGCCGCCGGTGGCGATCGAAAGTATTCCTTGGAGACCTCTTTCAACGGCAGGAAACCGTGGCGCTGCGCGCCGTACTCCACGAATGCCGCTTCGAGACTCGGCTCGACGCGGGTTATTCGACCTTTATAAATATTGGATTTTTTCTGTTCCCGAGACGGGATCTCAATCGATAAGTCGTATAGTTTCTGACCGTCGACGAGTGCGACTCGCAGTTCTTCTTCTTGAACCGCGTTGACGAGCATTCTTTTCATTTGCCCCAACTAAGGTGGTAGGGGCCGAGGAGGAGAGCTTGAGAATAGAAGCCGGAGCCGCGACATGGGGCGCGACAAGAATTAGGGCAATACCGGACGCAAGCCACGCGAACGGCGTCAATTCAACCCAATTCTGCCAACCACACCTAAGAAAAAACATGCGGCAAGGGACCTGTTCTCGGTTAACCGCTTGTCAGACACCGAAGCTCTGCTGGGCTCTCTAGCGTCTGTCTCATCGGCCGAGCGATGGTCTGGAAACCCAGATCCAACTAATATGCGGCTCCCCAACAGAGCGGGTCGCCACCGAATCCGGTGTCAACTTGCCTACCTAGCGCAGGCTAAGATGGAGGCGGTCCCCTAAAATGGTCCAGCGCCTGACACGGTTTTGCGACATTATCACGACACGCCGCCAGGGTCAATGTAATCAATACCTTAGAAGAATGCTCAACGAAGATGTCAAAACCTATGAATAGCCCCGCTCCAGAACCCCTCCGCCTGCACGTACCCAAAAGTGCAGTCGCGCGGCACACCATCACTGCTGATGAAGCAGGCCAGCGGATCGATAATTTCTTGATGCGGCACTTCAAAACCGTGCCGCGCAGCCGGGTTTATAGGCTGTTGCGCAAGGGCGAGGTGCGCGTGAACCGTAAGCGCGTGGATGCGGAATACCGCATCGCTGCGGGCGACGAGGTACGGCTGCCGCCGGTGCGCATCGACGCGAGTGAGAGCGCGGGCGCGCGCGCGCCTTCCACCAGCCTGCAGGGGCTGATCGAAGGGGCTGTCATTTTCCAGGACAAGCATGTCATGGTGCTCGACAAGCCGGCAGGCGTGGCGGTGCATGGCGGCAGCGGTATGAGTTTCGGGGTCATCGAAGCACTGAGGGCGTCACGCCCGCGGGAAACGTTGGAACTCGTCCATCGCCTCGATCGCGACACCAGCGGCTGCCTGGTGGTGGCGCGCGACCGTGCCACTTTGACGGCGCTGCATGCGCTGATCCGCAACGGCGGCATGCACAAAACCTATCTCGCGCTGGTGTCGGGTAGCTGGCAGCTGGGCACCAAACGAATCGATGCGCCCCTGGCCACCGACAATCGCCAGTACGGGGAGCGGCACGTACGTGTGGCCGCCGCCGGCAAGGATTCGGTGAGCGTGTTCAAGCCGGTGCAGTTCTTCGGCTCGCTGGCTACCTTGATGGAAGTGGATATTCCGACCGGCCGTACGCATCAAATTCGCGTCCATGCCTCCTTCGCAGGCCATCCTCTGCTGGGCGATGACAAGTACGGCGACCGCGAGCGCAATGCCGAACTCAAGCACCACGGGTTGAAACGTACGTTCCTGCATGCCCAGTCGGTGGCCTTCGAGTGGCCCGGCTCCGGTGTGCCATTCCATGTCAGCGCGCCGCTGCCGGCAGAATTGTCCGCCGTGCTCGATGCGATTACACCGATGAAGCGTAAAGCGCCGAAAACCCCGACGCGCGCTTCGGCCAAAGCCAAAGCGGCGCGCGGGTCGGTCAAGCCGGCTCGCTAACTGGTTGCGCGCGACGGAGAGCCAGGGTCCGCCCGGGCGGTACGTCTTCGAAAAAAGACGGCATCAAAGCATCACGGCATCACGGCATCACGGCATCACGGCATCAAAGCGCCACGGCAAAAAAACGAATGCCGCCGGGGTCGACCCGCGGCCGATTCAGTCGCCCCGCCCCCGCCCCCTAGGGCAACTCGAAGCCGACGGTCCGCAACACCGCACACAGGCGTATCAGCGGCAGTCCGATGAGCGCAGTGGGATCGGCGCTGTCGATGGATTCGCATAAGGTGATCCCGAGGCCCTCGCTCTTGAAGCCGCCGGCACAATCGAGCGGCAACTCGCGCGCGACGTAGCGCTCGACGACGGCGGCGTCGAGCCGGCGGAACGCCACACGCGTGGTATCGGTGAACTCGAACAGCGACGAGTCGCTGTGGCGCACGACCGCCACGGCGGTGACAAAGGACAGCGTCCGTCCGGAGCATTTGAGCAGCTGCTCGATACAGTTCGCGACCGAGCCCGGTTTGCCCAGAATCGACTGCCGCTGCGCCCCGTCGAGCAGGATGGCGACTTGGTCCGATCCAATGACCCAGGAGTCGGGCTGCTGTACCGCAATGGCACGCGCCTTGGCCTGCGCCAATCGCGCCACCAGCGTGACGGCGTCCTCCCCGGGGCGAGGTGCTTCGTCGGTGCCGGGGGACCGGCATTCGAAGGGTATTTGCACCCGCGCCAGTAATTCCCGGCGATAGATGGAGGTAGAGGCGAGGATCAGTGAGCTGGGAGACTTCAAAAACAACGACTTGCACCCGATGGGATCTTTGACAGGTGTGCGCACGCGCCCTATTATACGCGGCCCATGGCAGCCGGCTTGCCTGACCTCGTCGATTGCGCACGCCTTGCCGAGGACGCAAGTGTGTTGCAGCGGGAGTACGAGTTGAGCGAGCTGCCCCGCGTCAAAGACTTGTTGGCGGAGCCGCAGGGCACCCTGAGCGCGAGTTTCGCGTTCACGAAATCGTCGTCGGGCCGTCCGGCAGCCGAGGTGAAAGTCGCGGCGACCCCGCGGCTGGTGTGCCAGCGCTGCATGGAAGGGTTTGAATTGCCCTTGAGCGGCGGCAGCGAGGTTGAATTCGCGGCCTCCGAGGAACCGGATACCGTTGATACGGAGCGAGAGATTTTCAGCGTGCCGGACGGCCGCGTGTCGCTGCGCGAGCTGGCCGAGGAAGAATTGTTGTTGGCCTTACCGATTGCGCCGGCGTGCAGCACGCCGCTGACGTGCGGGAAGGCACCACCCGACGTGACCGGCGACCAGCGCCGGCCGTTCAGCGCTTTGCAGGATTTGTTGAAGAAAACTTGATAGGACATAGCACCCATGGCAGTTCAGAAAAGCAGAAAGACTCCGTCGAAGCGCGGCATGCATCGCTCCCATTCCGCGCTCGCCGCTCCCGCCGTATCCATCGACCCGAAGAGCGGTGAGACCCACTCGCGGCATCGAATTTCTCGTGACGGATTCTACCGCGGCCAAAAGGTGCTGCAGACCAAAGCGGATATTGCCGCAGGCGAAAGCGAAGAATAAGCGTACTGATCGAGCATCAGGCCGAGCTGCTTGCCGCCCGGCCTGTAGACGCACACCGTGTCTGCGCTGCTCCATATAGCTGTCGACGCCATGAGCGGGGATCGAGGCCCGTCGATCTGTGTGCCTGCCGCCGTGGCGGCGGCACGCGAATTTCCCGACGTACGTTTCACATTGATCGGCCGGCAGGCCGATCTGGAACGTGAGTTGGCGCATGGCCGGATTCCGCCCAACGTCTCATCCCTGATCGCCGCCGAAGTCGTCGAAATGACCGACCACCCGCGCGAGGCTTTGCGCCGCAAGAAAGACTCTTCGATGCGTCGCGCCCTCGATTTGGTCAAGACTCACGACGCCAATGCATGCGTCAGCGCGGGCAATACCGGCGCACTCATGGCGATGGCGCATTTCGTTCTCAAAATGTTGCCCGGGGTGGAGCGACCCGCGATCGTGTCCTTGATCCCCTCGCGCGGCGGCCATACCTATATGTTGGATCTCGGCGCCAATGCTTCGTGTACCCCGAAGCACCTGTGCCAGTTCGGGGTGATGGGATCCATCTTGGCCGCCGATCTAGAGGGCGCCCACGAGCGGCCCCGCGTCGGCCTGCTCAATATCGGCGAGGAAGAAATCAAGGGCAACGACATCGTGCAGGCCGCACATAATCTATTGTCGGCCAGCGGCCTCAACTATGTCGGTTTCGTCGAGGGTCACGACATTTTCTCCGACAAAGTGGATGTGGTGGTGACCGACGGGTTCACCGGCAATGTGGCCCTCAAAACCATGGAAGGCGCGGCCCGGTTGATCTTCGAGACGATGCGCGAGGAGTTCACGCGCAATACCGTGCGAAAACTGGGTGCACTGGGCGCAAAACCTTCGCTCAACGCTCTGCGCACCCGTCTCAATCCGAGCCGGTACAATGGCGCGACCATGGTCGGTTTGAACGGCATCGTGATCAAAAGTCATGGCGGCGCCGATCTGTTCGGATTCCAGCGCGCCATCGAAGTTGCTATCCAGGAAGCGCGTAACGGCATACCGGCGAGGATCGCAGAACGGCTCGGCGCCCCACGCGGGGCATGAAGGATCTCCATGTATTCACGCATCGCGGGCACCGGCAGCTATCTGCCGGAAAAGATACTGACCAACGCCGATCTGGAAAAACTCGTCGATACCAGCGACGAATGGATCCGCAGCCGCACCGGTATTCAACAACGGCACGTTGCGGCGGACGGCGAGACTACCACGGATCTCGCGGAGCACGCCGCCCGCCGCGCGATCGAGGCCGCGGGCGTCAGCGCCGCGGACGTCGATCTGATCTGCGTCGGTACGACGACGCCGGATCTGGTGTTTCCGAACGTGGGCACGTTGCTGCAAGACCGGCTGGGCATCCACGGCTGCCCTGCATTCAGTCTCGAGGCAGCCTGCACCGGTTTCGTCTACGCGCTCGGCGTTGCGGATAAATTCGTCCGCTTGGGGGAAGCAAGGTGCGCTCTCGTCGTCGGCGCCGAAACGCTGACACGAATCGTCGATTGGAACGACCGCGGAACCTGCGTTTTGTTCGCCGACGGCGCGGGAGCGGTTGTCCTGCAGCCATCGAACGAGCAGGGCATCATCAGCACGCGGCTGCATTCCGACGGCAAATACAAGGATCTGCTGCTCTATCCCGACGGGGTCTCCAAAGGCTTCGGTCTGGTGCGCGAGGGCAAGGCCGGCGTCCAGATGAAAGGCAACGAGGTATACAAGGTCGCGGTCAACACCTTGGGGCAACTCGTCACGGAGACCCTAAACGCCAACGGCGTCACCAAAGATCAGCTCGATTGGCTGATTCCGCATCAGGCGAACATCCGCATCATCGAAGCCATCGCTCGGCGGCTCGATCTCCCCATGGAGAAGGTCATCGTTACCATCGCCGACCAAGGCAACACATCGGCGGCGTCGGTACCGCTCGCGCTCGATACGGGGATACGCGACGGCCGGGTGAAGCGCGGGCAGCTCTTACTCCTCGAGGCCTTCGGCGGCGGTTTCACCTGGGGCTCGGCGCTGATTCGCTATTGAAGCGCCTCCGTGGCACCCCAAATGAGTGCACTCCGCCGGGTGAGTGA
>JALYHU010000185.1 GCA_030776345.1 Pseudomonadota bacterium
TGCTCTTGCTGACGGCCATGCAAGTCCGTGCTCAAACGGACGAGATCCAGGTCTACAACGGAGAAATCGCTGCGCCGCGCGTGTTCAATCTGACGTTGCACGACAATTACACGATCGACGGCCCCCGCAGGCCCGGTCTTCCGGGCGGCATCGTGCCGAACCACAGCCTCAACGGGGTTGCCGAGTGGGCGTATGGCGTCACCGGTTGGTTCGAGGCGGGTCTGTATCTGCCGCTCTACAGTATCAGCAGAAACGGGGGCTTCACCTACGACGGTCTCAAAGTGCGCACGCTATTCGTCGTGCCCAACGCCGCCGAGCGGCGCTTCTTTTACGGCGTCAATTTCGAATTCAGCCGCAACACGGCGCGCTGGGACAGCTTTGCCGATACCCAGGAAATCCGACCCATCATCGGCTGGCGCTTGGGCCCGGTCGATGTCATCTTCAATCCCATCCTGGACAACTCTTGGAAGGGCTTCTCGCGTTTGGATTTCGCTCCGGCGACGCGGGCCGCGTACAACTTGAACAAGAACTGGGCGGTGGCCGGGGAGGAATATGATGACTTCGGTCCACTGCGCGGCTTCCTTTCTTCATCGCAGCAGCGACACCAGCTGTTTGCGGTACTGGACTTCGGCGGGAAACCCTGGTCGATCGAGGGCGGGCTGGGCGTCGGGTTCACCGGCGCTACCGAGCATCGCATGTTCAAACTCATCTTACAGCGCGATCTGAACTGAAGAGCGGACGGCATCGGCTTGGGCGCAAGGCTCATGGAGAGCGGTCAGAACCTCAGCGACAAACAGCTCAGGCCGCCATCCATTTTTCGATATTCGGAGGTGTCCAGCGGAATGAGGGCATAGCCCAGCCTCGCAAGCATGTCGGCAAGCCGAGGATAGCCGGAAGCCACGAGAACGTAGTCGTTCACGCGAATGCAATTGGCCGCGTATTCCTCGCCGGCCGGAACCTGTACGAGTTCGTAGCGCGACAACTCTGCACTCAGCGGAACCTCGGGAACCACCAGCATCCGGGAATCGCCCAGATAGCTCATGCCGGACTTAAGATGCAGTAGAGAGCCGGCGCGCCGGATGTCGACGACGGACGATGTGTAGCCGTAAGCCGCGAAGCACACGGCAAGCTGCCGGGCGCCCTCGGCGTTCGTGCGATTCGACTGGCCGATGAAAAAGTGCCGGCCGGCCTGGCAAACGTCGCCGCCATCCACCGTGCCCGGTGGGGTGATCCGGTGCCGTTCGAGATCCGCATAGCAGTCCAGTGCCGTCTCGATCGACGTGATCTCGCCCTGGCGCGTGGGGGCTCCTGGCCAGGTCACGACGACCATGCGCCCCGCTATGACCGCAGTATCCTCGACAAACACGCCGTCTGGATGGCGGTCGTCCGTGGGTGCGGTCAGTACGGAGAGTCCGCAGTGGCGCAGCGCCTCGCAATAGCGGTCATGTTGGTCGAGCGCCGCTGCCAGTTCCGGCGCGGCCCCACTTCCGGTAGTCAGACCTGACGCGAAGGTATCGCCCGGTTTGCGGACTATGGCTCTTATGAATTGGGTGCTCATCGGCAGCATAAGCCTAGCGCATCGGGTCTGCCACGGCGCGCATTTTGCGGGTGAACCGGTATGTCAGATCATCGGTAACCCGCGCCGCGGCTTGCCGCGCGGAAAAGCGGCATCGATCTGCGCCAGTTCGGCTTGGTCCAAATGCAGCGAGGCCGCGCCGGCATTCTCTGCGACGTGATCCATGCCGGCGGCTTTCGGAATCACGAACGAGTTGCGATGTCGCAGCAGGAACGCCAGCGCCACTTGCCGCGCGGTTGCCTGATGCGCGTCCGCGATGGCGCGCAGCACTTGTCCGTGGCTGGTGCGCGCCTCGTAGAGGTCCGGCGTCTGACCGAACGGTGTGTACGCGACCACAGCCGTGCCGTGTGTCTCGCACCAGGGCAGCACGGCGTGTTCGATGGCCCGCTCTTCGAGGTGGTATAGGACCTGATTGCATACGGGGTGTCCCGGCCCTGCGATCGATGCCGTTTCATCGAGATCGGCAACGTCGAAATTGCTGACTCCCCAGGAGAGGATCTTGCCGTCTCGCATCAGTGTATCGAACGCGGCAATGGTTTCCGCAAGCGGCAAATTGCCGCGCCAGTGCAACAAGTAGCAATCCAGTCTGTCCGTCTTGAGCCTTGCCAGGGAATTTTCACAGGCAGCGATGGTGCCGCGCTTGGACGCGTTGTTCGGCAGCACCTTCGAAACCAGGAAGACTTCGTCGCGCCGCCCCTGGATGGCCTCGCCGACCATGATCTCAGCGGCGCCGGAGCCGTACATTTCCGCGGTATCGATGTGAGTCATCCCCAGATCGAGGCCGCGGCGCAGCGCCGCTATCGCCGCGCTGTTGGCTTCCTCCAAACGCCAAGTGCCTTGACCGACGACTGCGACCTCACGGCCGGCAGGGCCGAAACGACGCAGCATGACTCTGCAGTTACTTTGGTTCACGAGTACTCCTTGAATCGGATCTGCCGGGCGCCGAAGAATTCCAGGAGCGCAGTGCTCGACGATCCGTCACCTGCCAACAAGCACTTCGTCAACCCGTCCGCGAGGGCTGCCTCCGGCGCCGTGACTGCAGCATATCCCGATACCTCGGCAAGCCGATCGGCGCCATTGTAGTAGCCCTGATGCTCGGCGGGGTGCGATGCATTGTCCGCGTCGCTGATCGCGAGCGCAGCATTGCGGAGCGTGATGACCGCCATGCGCCCGCGGTGCCGACACCACACATCCTGCGCGCGGTCGCCGAACACGGCGAGGTCGCCGCCCGCGTTGACCAGTCCGCCTAGGCAGCCTGCGCCGCGCAGCCGATCGATGGCGCGGTCCACCGCAAACCCTTTCGCGATCCCTCCCAAGTCCAGCCGCAGCCGCGCGCGTTGGATGACGCTGTGCGGCCGCAGCAGTTCGAGGTCGGTCAACCGCCCGCTCGATCCGGGTAGACACGGGTCAAAGATGCCTTCGGACAGCCTGTTCAAGCGGATGCACAGCTCGAGCATCGCCCAAGTCCAAATGTCCACGCTCAGAGGGACCCCCAGCGGGCAATCGCGCAGGGCGGTCAAATCGCTGCCACTGCGCGTGGGATGCATCAGCCGCTCCACCCGATCGATGGCGTCGAAAGCCGAAGCTGCCGCTGAGTCGCTGATTTCGAGGGTGTCTGCCCGCGCTTCGATGGCAATGAATGTGCCCAGACCGATACGCATACGCGCTGTACCCAGGGGGGATCTTGTCGCTCTTGTTTCCTGTTGCACGGTGGGGCTATCCGCTTGGAGCTCTGGGTCGTCGTTAGCAGTTGCCATCGTTGCAATAGTAAATGATAATCATTCCTATTCGTAGTTGCCGTTGACCCCATGGACCACCGTTATTTGATTCCCGGCGTCTTGTTTGCCTCGTTCATCCCCGCTCCCGTGGTGGTGGCCAGCGACTACCTGAGCATCGACGCGGCTCAAAAGGCCATCTATCCGGAGGCGGACGCCTTTCAAGATGTGGTGCTTCGCCAGTCTCCCGAACAGCTGCAGGCCGTGCTGGTGCGCGCAGGTCCCCAGCCTGCCCACGGCACCATCCGCATTTGGAGTGCGACCCGAAACGGCGTTCCGCTAGGCCACCTGTTCGTCGATGAGGTAATCGGCCGACAGAGCCTCATCACCTACGCGTTGGGGATCGATACCGACGGAAGCATTCGCAATCTGGAGATCATGTCGTATCGAGAAAGCCACGGCGGCGAAATCCGTAGTCCGGCCTGGCGCGCCCAGTTCACGCGCCGCAGCAATCTCGATCAGCTGCGATTTCGCACCGACATCAAGAATATTTCCGGTGCCACGCTCTCCTCGGAGCATGTGACCCAGGGTGTGCGTTGGCTCGTCGCGCTGTGGCAGGCTGCGCTGCGGCCGTCGACTGGGGCCGCTTGAAAGCCGTGCGCGATCAGCCCTACGGAGCGGTACGCCACCGCCGGCCGCTGCATGGCACGAGGGCGCCTTCCCGCGGCCCCGGCCGGATGCTCAACCGGCAACGCGCCGCGATCTACGGAATCATCGGGGGACTATGGTTCTCCGGTTGCCTGTGGCTGGCATTGGACCAATTTCTTGCGCAACCGGGGCAATTCGGCCCGATGCCCCATCCCTGGCAGCCCCGAGTCTTACTCGTTCATGGAATCCTGGCGATAGCGGCCATGTATCTTCTGGGATGGGTCACCGCACGCCACGTACTCAGGTGGTGGCCGGGCCGTTTACGGCGTGCGAGCGGTGGGGCCGTCGCGGCATTGCTGGTGCTGCTCGTCGTAACCGGCTTCGCATTGTTTTTTTTGAGCGATGACCGGTGGATGCACTCGGTTGCACTTTCTCACGATGCGTTAGGATTGATCTTCACGTTATTCGGGGTTCAACACGGGTTCTTTGCCAAGCGCCGCGACATGCGCAGCGCAGCCTCTCGGCCCTGATAGTAGCCCTGTCTCTCCGTCACTGCACACTTCATCGAATCGCTGAGACTGAAGTACTTGATGTCTGGAAAGTCCCTAACGGCGGAAAGCCCGGATTGAGCTGACGGAACTGCGAGACTTCGGGATGCAACCCAACACGAACGCCATCATCTCGGTGGCATCCCGTCTCCCGTAGAATCTGCCGTCGAATGCAATGCAGCGCCTGCGGCCTCGGCTGCGGTCCGAAACTTGATCCTTGCTGCTGCGTAGTCCGCCGTCAAAGCCGACCCAGTGCAGTCATAGGCGACCGGCCGCTTCGGAGCGAGCAAAAAGCTGGTCGCCGCCAATAGATTGCCACCGTCAATTGGTCCTTGGCCATTTCCACGCGTACCACACGATCGCCAAACTGAGCACTATTTCGACCGTGGAAAAGAAGATATAAAACGCCCAGGAACCCGGTAGGGTCATTACAACGATTGCGGCGTATAGCAACGCCAGCACAATATTTGTCCAACGATTAAGTACGGGCGGAAGCACCACTGGAAGAAAAACCATCAGACTTGGGGTGGCCATTAGAATCGAAGCCGCTACAAGAGTTCCCTGCGAGGTAGGACCGATGGGACCGTCGCCATGAAGCATCCCCTGCAGCTGCCCGGGGTGATAAAGGCCAAAGTAATCTCCATACACATAGCAGAACATCAGCGCTGCCCAGAGTGCTGATAGCTTCAACCGGATAGGCACTTTGACATCTTCAAGCATGGATCTCTCGCCGGAATCTCCCACATCAGGAGCTTAAGCAGAATTGACGGCGGCTTGCCGGATACCTCTCAGGAGTAACCAAAAGCCCAAGCCGATCTCGCCGGTAGCAGCTGGCAACGTAGCGAACTGTGACAACAGCGTTCGGCCAAAGCCGTTAGAGAGCACACCGCCGAACTCCTGGATGAGATAGCCCGCACCGCCGAGCAACAACAGAACGCCGAATGCTCTCGGCACTACACGCGATTTCAAAATGAGCTGGCCAAGCGGAAGAAGCCAGAGTCCCCAGAATAGTTGGGCAACGAACATGCCATTGTCGTAAGCGGTGAGCGATCGCACCACCATCGCATGACGGTTTTCCAGGCTTACCGCTTGGAGGGGAGGCTTTAGGCTTATCAGTGACAACACGTCAATTTCGTTGCTGGCGGCAACCAAGGATACAGGAATGCTTATCATCGCGAACGCGACCATCAGAATGGCGGCTCGACGATGCACGGCGTGGAACAATCCGTAGAAAGCCAGGGGCAACAACAGAAACGCAATACAATTTACAAACCATGACAGGATGCCGAGGCGATACATTGTTTCGTGTGAGGTAATGCTGTAAACGACCGACTCGGCGTCGCCCGTTAGCTGCAGTTGGCCTGGAACGTAGGCTAGACTGAACATGCCGGTCACGATCACCACGACATACAGAGCACCCGCGGTCCGACCGGTGCTGTCTGATTTTATATACATCGCTCGCTCTAACGACCCCTGGATAAGCAGCATTCTGAACGTCTGCTCTGGATCGCGCAATTTCACGCGCTCCATGTTTCTTCCTGGCCGAGAGCGATTTTGAAAGACAGCTTCGGATCTGACGTAGTGGTTATTCAGCCCGGCGGAAGTGGCGGCGACTACGCCGGGGCTCGCAAGTCCTGATAGACCGCTTCCCGACTGATACCTAGACGCGCGCCTGGAAATCGCCCACCAGGCCATCGGGGGTCAAACCGCGCGTCCCTACCACACGCGGTTTTGAATTCCGACGGAAACGGTTAGCGAGCAGGGTGTTCGTACAGAAAATCAATTGTCATAGTTGGTCAATATTGGTACCATTTGACCAGCTCAGAATCGGACCGGATCATGCTTGTAAACATATATCAGGCCAAGAGCCAACTCTCGGCTCTGCTTGAAAAGGCCCAAGCTGGTGAAGAGGTTGTGATCGCACGCGCCGGTAAGCCGATTGCGCGGCTCACCCCGATTGTCGCGACTGCCGACTCGCGCAGCGGCGTTCGCTTCGGAGGTATCAAGCACACCAAGCTGAAGCTGGCCGCGGACTTCCATGCGCCGCTCACGGACGACGATCTTCTGAATCCGTGAAATTGCTTCTCGATACCCATTGCCTAATTTGGGTGCTTACAGATGCCCCGCAACTGAATGCGTCTTCTCGCTCGGTCATTGCAAATGCCGAGGGCGTGTGGTTTTCCGAGGCTTCAATTTGGGAACTCGGCCTCAAATGGCGTAAGGGCAAGATCGCAGTTCAGCCGCGACGTCTTGCCGATCAGGCTTTTGCCAATGGTCTGCGGCCGTTACCGATTCAGATGGAGCCATTGCTCGTCTCGTGCGAATTGCGTCAGAGCCACGGCGATCCGTTCGATCGACTTCTTTATGCTCAAGCCCGGCACGCCGGCTTCCGACTCCTGAGCATCGATCGTACTCTTTCAACATTTGGCTCGGTTATGATCACACCGAAATAGCTAAAGTGAAGGGGCTGGCTGCGTCCGCTTGGGGGAATGGGTGCACATTTGTACCTCTAAATATCGGTGAAGCGCAACCAGAGTGGCTCTCCAGAAAAAATTCTCGCAATCAGCGAGGACTAGGTAACGTTTCAAGCCAATTGATGACCAGCGCCTCGAGAGCGATTCGGTGATCGGACCAGCTGTGATCAGTGACGACATATTTCTCGGCGATCGTCGTGCCACCCGCCGCCTTGACGTCTTTGATGAGTTCTGACTCAGCTTGACTCAAGCGAAGGCCTTGGCAACGAGGGTTCCAATTCGTGCATGAGCGGCGTCGAGTGCCTCCGGAGAGGCATGGGACCCACTCAAGTAGGCCGCAACCAGTATTGGCGGTCGCTGTGTCGGCCAAATGATG